>NZ_RCNW01000390.1:16123-24790 GCF_004307605.1 Pseudomonas sp. Sample_24 | reverse complement strand
GTGACGCTTGGCGATGGCGACTTTTTCTTCGGTGATGTAGCCCGACAGGCGAATCACTTCCATCCGGTCGAGCAACGGGCCGGGGATCGAATCCAGGGTGTTGGCAGTGCAGATGAACAGCACTTTCGACAGGTCCATGCGCAGATCGAGGTAGTGATCGAGGAATTCGACGTTCTGCTCAGGGTCGAGGGTTTCCAGCAACGCCGAGGCCGGGTCGCCCTGGTAGCTTTGGCCCATCTTGTCGATCTCGTCGAGCATGATCACCGGGTTCATCACTTCGACGTCTTTGAGCGCCTGCACCAGTTTGCCCGGCTGTGCGCCGATGTAGGTGCGGCGGTGGCCCTTGATCTCGGCCTCGTCACGCATGCCGCCGAGGCTGAAGCGGTAGAACGGGCGCCCGAGGGATTCGGCGATGGATCTGCCGACACTGGTTTTACCCACGCCCGGTGGCCCCACCAGCAACACGATGGAGCCGCTGATCTCGCCTTTATAAGCGCCGACTGCGAGGAACTCGAGGATGCGGTCCTTGATGTCGTCGAGACCGGCATGATGGTTGTCCAGCACCTTGCGCGCATGCTTGAGGTCGAGTTTGTCCTCGCCGTACACGCCCCATGGCACCGACGTCGCCCAGTCGATGTAGTTGCGCGTTACTGCGTACTCCGGCGAACCGGTCTCGAGGATCGACAGTTTGTTCATTTCCTCTTCAAGGCGTTTCTGCACCTGCGCTGGCAGCACTTTGCCGACCAACCGCTGTTCGAACTGCTCGAGGTCGGCGCTGCGGTCGTCCTTGGTAAGACCCAGCTCCTGCTGGATGACCTTCAGTTGTTCCTTGAGGAAAAACTCGCGCTGGTGCTCGCCGATCTTGCGGTTTACTTCAGCGGAGATTTCTTTTTGCAAACGCGCGACTTCGACTTCCTTGCGCAACATCGGCAGGACTTTTTCCATGCGCTTGAGCATGGGCACGCAGTCGAGCACTTCCTGCAGCTCGCTGCCGGTGGCCGAGGTGAGCGCAGCGGCGAAGTCGGTCAGCGGTGACGGGTCGTTGGGGCTGAAACGGTTGAGATAGTTCTTCAGCTCTTCGCTGTACAGCGGATTGAGCGGCAGCAGTTCCTTGATCGCATTGATCAGCGCCATGCCGTAGGCCTTGACCTCGTCGGTCGGCTCGGTGGGCTGGTGCGGGTACTCGACTTCCACCAGATACGGCGGGCGATGGTGCTTGAGCCAGGTTTTCAGGCGAACCCGGGTCAGGCCCTGGGCGACGAATTGCAGCTTGCCGTTCTCGCGACTGGCGTGATGCACCTTGACCAGCGTGCCGTACAGCGGCAAGGCCGAGGTGTCGAAATGGCGCGGGTCTTCCTGGGGCGTGTCCATGTAGAACAGGGCCAGGGAATGGTGATCGGACTTGGCGACCAGATCGAGGGTCTCGGCCCACGGCTCTTCATTGACGATGACCGGCAGCACCTGGGCCGGGAAGAACGGTCGGTTGTGGATCGGGATGATGTAGACCTTGTCCGGCAGGTTCTGGCCGGGCAGGGCAAGGCCTTTGCCGGGAGTGTGGTGGGTGGCGTTTTCCGGGTCTGCGTATTCGCTCGGGTCTTCAGGGAATTCTTGCTGGTCGCTCATGGGGGCACCTGCGCAATGGGTATGGGTCTTAGATGGGGCAGGTTGGCGGTGGTTTCAATGCATGCCTTGGCGTTAATGAATCATTCGAAGGTGTGTTCAGCAGGGATTCAGGTTAGCTGGACTGTGGCGCGGCGCATTGATTCAGGGGATAGAAAAACCTGTCCACAGTGCACAGACCTGTTGCGCCAAGGACGCACCTGACTGTTCTACCAGTTCAAATCAGTGGTTCGTCAGTTGCCCCGGATCAGCGCAAAGTTTCTCGGTGACGAGGCGCTGATCGTGTGCAGTCTTCGCGAATCTGCAAGCCATCGACGGCCAGTGGCGCTTCGATTCTGCGGTATCGCGACAACTCCGGTAGCGCGGGTGCGCCGATCACCAGAAGTGCGCCGGCCTGGTCCCCCGAGAGCGCGCCGGCGCCGCATATTTTCGCCGCGCCACCGGCCTTTTCGATGACGCGAATGAGTTTGGCGATATTCCTCGGCACCACGCCGAGGCTTTCCAGCGCGGCTTCGTATTCTTTGAGCAGGTGCTTGAGTGTCGCGGGCATCAGGACCGGCCGCTGCAACAGCCCCCGGAAGCGTTCAGCGGTGTGACGCATGCGTTTTAAAAGTGCATTGTCGGGGCCTTCGAGCCGTTGGCGGGTGGCGGCGATGACTTGTCCGGTGGTCTCACGGGCGGCGCCGGTGTCGTAGAGTTGTACGTCACGCAACTGCAACCACGCCGTGCTTTTAGGCCAGGCGATCAGTTTGAAATTGCCATCGGCCATGGGGCGCCGCTCGACCGTCGAACCCAGCAGGCTGGTGTTGTGATCGATCCCTGACGGTTGGCCGTGCTGGTAACGTTCGATGCTCATCGCTACCGATTCCAGCGGGTGTTGTCGCGGTTGCAAATCGAAGAATCGCAACAGCGCCGCGGCCAGACTGACAGCCAAGGCGCCTGAGCTGCCAAATCCGCAATGGATGGGAATGGTCGACTCCACCCGCACGGAAAATCCCCGCCATTGATTCGGTGTCAGCTTGCGCAGCACTACGCCAATGGCACATTTGATCAGGTAATCGGCGTCGATTTTTCCAGTGAGGGTAAAACCCGGGATACGCAATTGGGCCTCGCGACTCGGGTAGTCGAGCAATGTTGCCAGTGTGTAACAGCGATGATGGTCAAGACCGGGCAACTGCAACTCTATGTATTGGTCGTTACGGGGGCGCACTTGCACGTCGCAATACAGGCCCAGTGATGTGGCGATTGCCGGACAACCGTGAAGGAGGGCGTGCTCGCCCATCAGGATGATTTTGCCGGGTGCGCGGGCTTGTATGGTGGTGGCTGTCATGGTTCAGCTTCCCGGCTTTCGCATGTTGCCGTTTGCATGTCGGGCGCGTAGCGGCCTTGCAAGGCCTGATTGGGTGTGAGGCATGAAGGCTCCGCGGGTCATCCATGAGTACGTGTTCACGGTTGATGATGCGCAGCGGAGATGCGGAAAGATACTGTGAAAGTTGACAGTTTTTTAGAACGATTGGCGATTGATCGGTACGCCTCATCAAGTAGCAGACCAGGCCCGGACACACAGACAAAAAAGGCGACTCCCTCTCAGGAGTCGCCTTTTCCGGTTAACCGCCGTTAAAACTTATTCCGACAGTTTGTAAGCAATCACATAGTCACCCTGTTTGGTGCCCAGTGAACCATGACCGCCGGCGACGACGAGCACGTATTGCTTGCCGTCCTTGCCGGTGTAGGTCATTGGCGTGGTTTGTGCGCCGGCCGGCAGGCGGCCTTCCCACAGTTGCTTGCCGTTTTTCACGTCGTAGGCGCGCAGGTACTGGTCGAGGGTGCCGCTGAGAAAACCGACGCCACTGGCGGTGGTGAAGGTGCCGCCCAGGCTTGGCACGCCCATGCTCAGAGGGATCGGCACCGGAGAGCTGTCGCGCACGGTGCCGTTCTTGTGCATCCAGATTTTCTGCTGGGTCGTCAGGTCGATGGCGGCGACATAACCCCATGCCGGCGCCTGGCAAGGCAAGCCCATCGGCGACAGCAGCGCTTCGAGGACTACGCCGTAGGGCGCGCCCTTGTTCGGCTGCACGCCTTCGGTTTCGCTTTTGCGCGGGCCTTGGGCGGCGATTTCAGCGGCCGGGATCATTTTCGATTTGAAGGCCATGTAGCTCGGGTTGACGAAAGCGATCTGACGCACCGGGTCAACCGAGATACCGCCCCAGTCGAACACCCCGAAGTTGCCTGGATAAACAATCGAACCCTGCAGCGATGGGGGCGTGAACGGACCGTCGTAGCGCATGGATTTGAAGTCGATCCGGCAGATCAGTTGGTCGAATGGCGTCACGCCCCACATATCGCGTTCTTGCAGCGGTGGCGGCATCAGGTTGAGGTCGGATTTCGGTTGGGTCGGCGAGGTATGATCGCCTTCCACCGCGCCTTGCGGCACCGGCACTTCGTTGATCGGCACGATGGCCTGGCCGGTGCTGCGATCGAGCACGTAGATGCTGCCTTGCTTGGTTGACGCCAGGACGGCCTGCTTCACGCCATCGGCGGTTTTCAGGTCCATCAGGGTCGGCTGACCACCGACGTCCATGTCCCACAGGTCATGGTGGGTGAACTGGAAGTGCCAGCGCACCTTGCCGGTGGCGATGTCCAGAGCGGTCAGGCCCGCGGCGTGCAGTTCCGATTCAGGGGTACGCGCGCCACCGAACTGGTCCGGGGTCTGGTTACCCATCGGCAGGTAGAGCATGCCGAGTTTTTCATCGACCGCGAACATCGACCACATGTTCGGCGAGTTACGGGTGTAGACCTTGCCTTCGGCGATCGGCGTGGTGTCGTCCGGGTTGCCGCTGTCCCAGTTCCACACCAGTTTGCCGGTGTGCACGTCGAACGCACGGATCACGCCGCTTGGCTCGTCGGTGGAGACGTTGTCGGTGACGTGACCGCCAATCACCACCAGGTCCTTGGTGACCGCGGGCGGCGAAGTGGAGTAGTAACCACCGGCCGAGAAGCCGCCGATGTTGGCGCGCAGGTCGACCTGGCCTTTGTCGCCGAAGTCTTCGCACATTTTGCCGGTGTCGGCGTTGAGGGCGATCAGGCGGGTATCGGCGGTTGGCAGGAAGATCCGGCGCGGGCAGACACTGGCCACCGGTGCGCTGGCGCTGCCGGTCGGGCTCTGCTCGGAGGCGTACACCGCGTCATCGTGATAGGTCACGCCACGGCAGGTCATGTGCGCCCAACCCTTGAAGTTCGCCGCGTTCTGCGTGGAGAGCTTCGGATCGAAACGCCAGATTTCCTTGCCGGTGTCCGGGTCCAGCGCAATCACCTGGCTGTGCGGCGTGCACACGTACAGCATGCCGTTGACTTTCAGCGGGGTGTTTTCGGCGGTGGTTTCGCCCGGGTCGTTCGGCCCTGGCAGGTCGCCGGTGCGATAAGACCAGGCTTGCACCAGTTTGTGCACGTTCTGCGGGGTGATCTGCGCCAGTGGCGAGTAACGGTCACCGTGGGCGCTGCGGCCGTAGGAGTTCCAGTCACCCTCCGGCATGGCCGGGGCGGTGTTGGTCATGCCATCGACGCTGTCGCGGTCCAGTTGACCCTTGATTTCACCGGGGTTGGTGAACTGGCTGGCCAACGCGGTAACGCCAGCGAGCACCACGGCCACACCCAGCGCGCCGGTGCCCATCGGTGCGGCACCGTCACGCAGCAACGGACCACGGAACCACGGCAGCAACATCACCAGGCCCAGCGCAAACAGCATCGCCAGGCGCGGCACCAGTTGCCACCAATCGAGGCCGACTTCCCACAATGCCCATACGGTGCTGGCGAACAGCACCAATGCGTACAGGCCCAGTGCGGCACGGCGGGCCAGCAACAACAGGATGCCGGTCAACGCCAGGCCGATACCGGCCAACAGGTAGTACAGCGAGCCGCCGAGCATGCTCAGCTTGATCCCCCCGGCCAGCATGGCCAGGCCCATTAGCAGAAGCAGTATGCCAAGCAGGCTTGGCCATAGACGGCTTCGACCCAAGGCACCATCAGTGCTCATAGTGTGATTCTCCGTGACGTTTCAAGTAGTCCCGCGCAAGTTCACTGTAGATGACGATCCTGTGCGGGCAGGGTTCAGATAAAAACCGGTTGGTTGATGCCATTCCTGTAGGAGCGAGGCTTGCCCGCGAAGACGGTGTGTCATTTGGCATTGAGGCTGCCTGACCCACCGCCATCGCGGGCAAGCCTCGCTCCTACAAGGGCTTTGCTTGTTTTTTAGAACGACGACTGGATCTTGATCCCGCCGATCAGCGCGTCATCGACGTCGTTCACGCCACCCGGGTGGCGGATGTATTGCAGGTTCGGGCGCACGGTCAGCCAGTTGTTCAAATGCACGCCGTAATAGAGTTCGGCGCTGTATTCGGTGTCTTGCGGCGGCAAGTAGGCTGGATCGTCGTAGTCGAAAACCGCGTGGGCCTGGTTGGTTGCCTCGGCGTTCTTGCGATACGCCGGGTTGACGTGCACGCGCGCCATGGCGAAACCGATATCGTCCCTGGCGCGAGCGTCGAACAGGCCTTTGTAGACGACGCCGGCCTGGACGTAGTTGTCGATGGCGTTGGTTTTCTTGTCGTGCATCGTGCCGTTGGCGAACACGCTCAGGCCGCGGGAGTGGTCGCTGGCGATGCTGGTGATCTGCTGCTGGATGCCGAGCCACACACCATGCTTGCTCGATGCACTGCGGTAGGCTTCGCCACTCAGGGCGGCGGGCTGGCCATTGCTGTCTTTGTAGACGCCGGTGGCGTTGGCGTTGCTGTAGTAATAACCGGCGCGGTACTCACCCGGCAGGCCATTGAGCCTGGGCGTCCACACCAATTCCAGCGGGAGAATCGCGCCTTGGGTGCCGCTGCCACTGAGCTTGAAGCCGTTGTCGCGATCAAGGTTCGACGGGTTTTGCTCGTACACGCCGACCTGTGCGTACAGTTCGGGCGTCAGGTGATACTTGACCCGCATCGCCCACTGGCTGACCGGCCAGTTGTACCAGATGTCCCCCGCCCAGTTGCCGACCTGCGAGCCGCAAAATGCCAGGTTCTGGAAATCGCACGGGAAACTGTTGAAGTCTTCGCCTTCACCGAAGCGGCCGACCTTGATGTCGAGTTGCTGATCGAAGAATTTCTGCTGATACCACATCTGTGTCAGGCGCCAGGTCTGGCCGCGGCCCCAGACTTCCTGGGCCGATGTGAAGCCGCCGACACGCGGATCGTTGATGCGGTCGTTGCTGATGTTGTTGCCGCTGCGTTCGGTGATGGTCAGCTGAAATTCGGCGTCGTCCCAACCGAGTATCTTTTGCAGGTCCAGGTGCGTACCCAGACCAAACTGGTCGCTGTAACGCGCCGTACGGTCGTGATCGTAACCACCGTGCAGATTGCTGCCCATTTCACCGGTGTAATCGATTTTGAAGTCGTAGCCCTTTTCCGCCAGTTCTGTACGCGTGCCGTTCCAGTCGCCGAGCATCCACGGTGAATCGCTATCGAAGGCCGGGGCAGCCTGGGTACAAGTCGCAAGGCCAAGCGCGGTGCAGCCACCGAGCATTTTCAGGACTTTTCGACAGGCGACCGGCATTGAGACAGCGCTGTCTTTGGGGGAAGGGAAATCAGGCATAGAAGGAAATTCTTAATCTTTTTCTAAGGAATGAACGACGCGTAGCAAGATGGATGAAGCGTTTCAGCGATAGCGGGGCGCAAGCATAATGTTCTGTTACAAATAGAGAAAGCGCTTTTCCTGACATGCATCCTTTCTGAATTGGTAACAGTCACGACCTATTACTGTAGGAGCGAGCCTGCTCGCGATGAATTCAAGAGCGCCGCGAGGCGTCTGCAATCCAGCGTTATCGTTGACGACCAACGCTGACAGGCTCGCTCCTGCAAGGGGCCGCAATTCACCTACATTTAGCGAATAGCGCATGCAGCGCTTCCACCGCAACAGCCGCTCGGCTAAGGTGCGCGGCTTCCCCATTCCAACATCGCTGAAGGCCCGGCATGACCGAACAGAACAACGACCCGCTGCATGGCGTCACCCTGGAGCAGATCCTCAATGCCCTGGTCGAGCACTACGAATGGTCGGGGCTGGCCGAACGCATCGATATCCGCTGCTTCAAGAGTGACCCGAGCATCAAGTCGAGCCTGACGTTCCTGCGCAAAACCCCGTGGGCACGGGAGAAGGTCGAGCGCTTGTACGTGAAACTGATGCGTACCAAGCGACCGCTCTGAACATGTTCAAGGCGCCTGCCGTGCGACGTCGTTTCGTGGCCGTGGCTGCCATCCTCGGTTGGGCCGGTTTGAGCATCCAGATGTACCTGATCTTCCATTCACGCTGGACGCTGGGTGCCAGTCTGCTGGGTGGGCTGGTGAGCTTCTTCAGCTATTTCACGGTGCTGAGCAATACGCTGGTGGCCACAGTCCTGACCTGTGAACTGACCTCGCGCGAGTCTGCTGTGCGTCGCTGGTTTTTACAGCCGTGGGTCAGCAGCGGCATCGCCGTGAGCATCGTCGTGGTCGGGCTGGTGTACAGCCTTTTATTGCGCCATCTATGGCATCCCGAAGGTTGGCAATGGCTGGCCGATGAGCTGATGCATGATGTGATGCCAGGGTTGTTCCTGGTTTACTGGTTGTGTTGCGTACCCAAGGGTTTTTTGCGCTTGCGCCATATCGCCCTGTGGATGATTTATCCGCTGGTGTACTTCGGCTATGCGCTGTTGCGCGGGCATCTGCTGGCGGTTTATCCCTATCCGTTCATCGATGTCGAGAAGCTGGGTTATCCACAGGTGTTCGTCAATGCCGGAGGCTTGTTGCTAGGGTTCGTGCTGATTTCAGTTTTGCTGATTGGGCTGGATCGGTGGCGAGCGGCGAGATGCTGAATGCTTTTGTGGCGAGGGAGCTTGCTCCCGCTGCGCAGCCGAGCGGGAGCAAGCTCCCTCGCCACAGGAGTCATGTCAGGTTGAATCACTCATCATCGCCAGCATTCAGCTTCCAGTAACCAACGGGTGGTGATTCCAGTTTTGCTGATTGGGCTGGATCG
>NZ_RCNW01000390.1:0-16113 GCF_004307605.1 Pseudomonas sp. Sample_24 | reverse complement strand
GCGGCGAGATGCTGAACGCTTTTGTGGCGAGGGAGCTTGCTCCCGCTGCGCTGCGAAGCAGTGCCAACACCTGCGAAGGGGAACTTCAGACGTACCCGGTTTGCCGATGTTGCGACTGCTGCGCAGCCGAGCGGGAGCAAGCTCCCTCGCCACAGGAGCAATGTCAGGCTGAATCACTCATCATCGCCAGCATTCAGCTTCCAGTAACCAACGGGTGGTGATTTCAGTTTTGCTGATTGGGCTGGATCGGTGGCGGGCGGCGAGATGCTGAACGCTTTTGTGGCGAGGGAGCTTGCTCCCGCTGCGCTGCGAAGCAGTGCCAACACCTGCGAAGGGGAACTTCAGACGTACCCGGTTTGCCGATGTTGCGACTGCTGCGCAGCCGAGCGGGAGCAAGCTCCCTCGCCACAGGAGCAATGTCAGGCTGAATCACTCATCATCGCCAGCATTCAGCTTCCAGTAACCAACAGCTTTAACGAACTGCTCATCCAGCCCATGCTCGTCCAGTAGCACGCGACGAATCTGCCGCGATACTTTGCTCTCAGTCGCAACCCACGCATACAGGCTGCCGGCCGGCACCTTGATCTGCCGCACGGTGCTCAGCAAATGGTCCTTGCCGCCCTCGCGCAAGACCCAGATCACATTGACCTCGGCAGCGCTTTGCAGCACTTGCTGTTCCTTGCCGTTTTCCACTTCCACAATCACCAGCGCACGGCGGTTGGCTGCCAGGCTTTCCAGGCGTCGGGCGATGGCGGGCAGGGCGGTTTCATCGCCGATCAGCAGATAGCTGTCGAAGATATCCGGCACGATCATCGAACCCCGTGGCCCGCCGATGTGCAGGAACTGTCCGGGTTTGGCCTGCTCGGCCCAGGTCGAGGCCGGGCCGTCGCCGTGCAGGACAAAATCGATGTCCAGCTCCAGTTTTTCCAGGTCGTAGCGGCGCGGGGTGTAGTCACGCATCTCAGGCATCGGGCCGCCGCTCTTGCCGGCGCCGAGCTCCAGCGTTTCCAGCGCCGCGGCTTGCTCGGCATTTTGCGGGAACAGCAATTTGACGTGGTCGTCGGTGCCGAGGCTGACGAAGCCCGCCAGCTCCGGCCCGCCCAGGGTAATCCGGCGCATGCGTGGGGTCAGGTCAACCACGCGCAAGACTTCCAGGCGACGACGTTTGATTTCATGCATGACACGGTGAATGGCTTGTGTGTTCACTTCAGTCATTCGCTTTCTCCTGGGTTGATGGAACGGCGGGGCCGTCGACGATGGCTTTGGCGGTGTTGTTCAGCAGCGTCGCGACACGCTGGATTTCTTCCGGGCTCCAGCGTCCATGGTGCAACTGCAACGCATGGCGCAGGTTATGCACGGCCTCGTGAATTTCGGCCGGACGATCATGCCCGCGCAACGAACGCTTGCTGACGTCGATGCGCATTCGCACGCCTTCGAGCGCAACGGCTTGCTCGGTCAATGACTGGCGACCGGCCTCTGTGACGCTGTAGCGCTTTTTTCCGCCTTCGGCATCACCGGTAATCAGTTCGCTCTCTTCCAGAAAAGTCAGGGTCGGATAAATCACACCAGGGCTCGGGCTGTAGGCGCCGTCGAACATGCCTTCGATCTGGCGGATCAGGTCGTAACCGTGGCACGGCTGCTCGGCGATCAATGCCAGTAACAGCAATTTCAGGTCGCCGGGGGCAAATACCCGAGGCCCGCGACCACCGCGTTCGCGGCCGGGGCGTTTTTCGAATCCGTCGCGACCGTCGCCATGTTCGCGGTGGGGAGAATGATGGTCTCTCATCTCTAGCGTTCTCTTTGTCGTGTTTAGATACAACTTAAGATATATCTTTTGTGTTTGGCAAAAGCCTCCGACCAACGGTTGGTCATCACGTCAGGCCGAACCGCCACTGAAAATGGCGTTTTCGCGGCGGCGCAAAAGATTGTCGAGACAGGCGAAGAAGTTGAAATTAGTGTTAACTCTCTAAATTAACTTTGCACGCCTTAATACATTGGTTTTGTAATATTGTTCCTACAGAAGTTGCTGTTGCGTTGCAGGTCTGGATTGTCTGTTCATTGGCTCTATGTAGTATTTATCTGACAGTCGAACATTGAATCTATCAATATTCTGAGTTTTTTCTTGCTGCGCTGGCGCCACTTTGGCTACGCCTATTGAGGAACTTGCCTGCTTACTTTCAAGACTTTTTGGTCGATCATCTTTCGGCGTTGAAAGTTGCGCTGGACCTCACTGCTCGTGACTGTCTGGTTTCAGCGCAACTTCCAATACTGAGATCCTATTATTTAAAACGACAGGTACTGAAAGATGTTCAAGAAAATCGCGTTTGCTGCTCCTCTGGCTGTTCTGGCACTGAGTTCCTCGATGGCGTTTGCCGCCACTGAAGCCAAGCATTCCATCAGCATTGTGGCCCATGTTCCATCCGACGATTTCTACGCGGTGCCAGTTGATTCGGACCTGGTCAACAAGGATCAGGACATGAGTTACAACCCGGGCACCGACTCGATGAGAACGGTTGATGGTCACTTCGATGTTCTGCATACCGCAGGCCGGGTCAACGCCCGTCTCGAAAGCGTGCCGAAGCTGATTGCCGGGAACAAGACCATCGACCTCAAGGTCGAGCTCAACGGTAAAACCCTGACGACCACTTCGCAGGAAGTAGTGGGTGAAACCGAGTCCAATGTCCGCTATCGCGCCCCGTTCAAAATCAGTGCAGTTGGCGGCAAGCCTGATGCGGGTGATTACACCGGTGTCGTCATGCTGATAGTTGAACCTTCCGTCTAAGAAACATCCGCGGCAGAACGTGTACTTATTCTAAGTAACGTAACCGGTTGGCAAACTTTCGGTTTGTCGACCGGGCTTTGAACTTCTTGCAAACAGAGTATTTGTTCATGTTCCCGATGACGCCCATCGCGGCAGCGCTTGCGTTGCTGTTGTGCAGCAGCGCATTTGCGGCGCCCACCACTATTGATAATACCCCCCGAAGTTTGCTGGCTCAGGCCAAAGGCTTGCCGGCGGATTTCGAGGAGCATTTTTTCGACGTGCCATTGGCCGTTCGGGTCGAGCTTGATCAACAGCCCCTCGGCGAGGCGATGATCGTGTTGTCGCGCGATGATCGGGTGACCTTGCTCGATTTCACCGATACCAGCGAAAGCCGCTTCGGTGCCATTGAGCGCGAAACCTGGGCTGATGTCCTCAAGCCCGGCGTCGCGCTGGGTGCCTGCACCGGTAAATGCCCGGAGCAGATGCTGGCGGTTCACTACAACCTGGAAAGCTCCTTGCTGTCGATCGTCACCGAAAACGCCGAGCGTGACATTGATGCCAAGCGTTTCTACGACCAGCCCGAAGGCGGCAGCAGCGGCCTGATGGTGCGCAACCAACTTAACCTCAATGGTGGTCAGGATCAGGATCTTGGAGGACGATTCGGCCTCGAGGCCAGTGGCAGCCTTGGTAACTGGAGCCAAGCCTTCAATATGCAACTGGCGCGCCTGGGCGGCCCGGACACCAAGACTTACCATGCGGTGCATGAGCTCTACACCCAGCGCGAACTGCAAGGCAGTTTTTTTCGACTGGGTTACTTCACCCCCAATTCCGAAGGCCTCACGCGTCAGCCGCGCTCGTTCGGTACCAGCCCTGACACCGCCGTGGGCGTGATGTACGGCAGTTCTGACAGTCTGGCGATCGACAGTCCGAGACCCAGTGTTTATCCGATTTATGTCACCGCCAATCGGCAGGCCTCGGTGGAGATATTTCGCGATGGTTTGCTGATCAACACCCAGTCAGTTCCGGCAGGTTTGCAAACCCTCGACACCCGGCCATTGCCCGGCGGTATCTACGAAGTGGAAGTGCGACTGATCGAAGACGGCCAAACCACTTCAACCACCCAGGAACTGATCTACAAACCCAACAACTGGCGTAATCTCGATGAGCGCTGGCGCTACAACCTGTTCGCAGGGCAGGAAAGCAAGCTGCTCAGTAATTGGGATCAACAGAACAACGGCGATGCGACCGCGGGCGCTGCGATCAACTACCTGCTGCACCCAAGAGTGATCCTTGGATTATCGGCACGTCAGGTACGCAGCACGCTTCAGTACGGCAGTTCCATCGACTGGAGCCTGGCCAACAGCATCAACCTGTACGCCAATCTGTACCAGACCGAAGACCACGGTACTGGCGCTGATCTGCAGGCACTCTACAACTATGGTTCCGGCAGCCTGGTGGTTAGCCACAACCGCAGCTGGCTTGATACCACCAACACCTACGACACGTTGCCCGACGGCACCCGCGTGCGCCAACGTAATGTGTTCACTGGCGAAACCAGCAATTCATCGCTGGCGTTGAACCACCGGATCAGCCGCAAAAGCTCAATCAATGCGCGTGTCTCTCACAGCGAAGGCAATGTCGAAGGCGTCGGTTTGGATCTGGGTTGGACGCAACGCATGACGTTGCTTGGCAGTGATGCCAACTGGCGTCTGTCGCTGTTCGATCGTCCGGGCAGCTACAGCAGCGGCGATGCGCGTAATCGCGGTGTCGATCTGAGCATCAACATGGCACTGGGCGGGCCGGGTCAGCAAGTGTCCGGCAGCATCGGTTCGCGTACGGCGCGAGATGGCAGCCGTGACAACAACGCTTCACTTGGCTACCGAAAAGACCTGCAGGACCATGTGCTGCAAAGCGTCTCGGTGACCGCGCTGACCGACACCTACGGCGTCGGCTTGTCGAGCCTGGCGAACTTTCGCACCGATGCGATCAACGGCGACGGTTTCCTGCAGCGCTCTTCCTACAACGGAAATTTCACCGGCGGCCTGAACCTCGACAGCACGGTGGTCGTTGGTGGTCAGCGTATGGCCCTGACCAGTCAGCATCAGGGGCGCGGTGCCGGGATGATTGTCGACATTGAGTCCGATATCGATGGCATCGCCCTGCGTGCCGATGACCTCAGTGGTGGCAGCGTGGCGCTGCGTCCGGGGCGCAATTTCATTCCGTTGACGGCGTACAAGAACAGCTCGGTGAGCTTCGATTTCGAAGGCAACCATGTGCCGGCAGCGAGCATCGCGCCTTCCCGTACCCGCTATCACCTGAACAAGGGCGGGGTGGACTACCGCAAGATCACCGTGAGCAAAACCCTGACAGTGCTCGGGCGCTTGCTCGATGCACAAGGACAGCCACTCAAGGGGCATCACGTGATCAACCATGCCAGCCGTGGGGTGACCGAAGTCGACGGATTTTTCTCGATGGAAATGAACGCCGGTTCACCGACCCTGGAAGTGCGCTACGCCAATCAACTGTTGTGCCAGTTCCGCCTCGATGCCGATCGTCATCGCAGTGAAAACAACGTGTTGATGATCGGTGATCTGAAGTGCACGCCGGACACGCTGGCCGATGCCAGTTCCTCTGATCAGAAGGCAGGTTGAAGCCATGAAAATCTCTACTGTCGGCCTGGCGCTGGCGATGACGTTGGTGGCTCCATCGGTTGGGGCGGTGAATCAGGAGATCCGGGCACTGTTCACCCCCGATCCCTCGCAGCCGCAAAAAAACGTATTCATCAACAAGACTCCGAACAGCGGCTATTGCGCGACTTACCCGGACCAGTGCAAGGACAACAATATGTTCAGCATTCGTTTGCCGGTTCGCTTCGGACCGAGGGCAAACATCGGGCGTCTGGATCTCATCCCTGTGAAAGTACCGGCCAACTGGCGGCAACTGACGGTGACGAACAGGCAAACACTGGAAACCGAAACGGTCGAGGTGCGCATTACCGGTGTTGGTTCCGAATACGTCCTGAGTCATTCGGCCGCCAGCCTGGTCGGTGTGACAGACATTCTCGAGGGACATCAGAAACTGTGGTACGGCAGCAGCTGGGTATACGCGCCACCTCCTTGCGAGTACAGCGGTGTAGGGGCGTACTCACCCAATACGTATCGATTCTTCTGGAAAACCCCGACAGAGGCGGCCTGCAACAAAAGAACCTACTTTGCTATCCCGCACATGTCCTTCGAAAATCTGGATATTGCCTATGAACTGCGCACGCCCAACCCGCTGGGAATGTCGACCGGGCTCTATACCGGATCGCTGAGCTATCGAGTCGGCCCAGGTGCTGATTTCGACTTGGGAAGCATGCCTGCGGACGACAGTAACCTGACACTGGACTTCGTGCTGGACGTACAGCACACCCTGAAAGTCGATATTCCTCCGGGCGGGGAAAAAGTCCGTTTGACCCCGGCAGGTGGCTGGCAAAGCTGGTTGAACGAAGGTCGAAAGCCTGTTCGGCTGTTCCGCGACCAGACCTTCCTGATCTCGGCGTCGACGCGTTTCAAAATGCACCTGGAATGCGAAATCGCCATAAGACCTTTTGAGTGCATGATCCAGGACCGCAAAAACGGGCGTGCGGTTGAGGTGCAAGTCAGTACCACGTTGCCAAATGGCCTGACCGACCTCGCCGGTCAACCGGTCAAACAGCGTCGGCTACGTGTCGGTGCGGAGAATGCCCAGCAGTTTCAACCGGGCTTCTATGTGGACAGACGTCCAGGCGTGTTGCACTTCGAAATTCCATCCAGTCAGATGGGTTTCATGCTCAGCCCCGGTCAGCCCGGCTATTACGCCGGCAACGTCACGGTGATCTGGGATTCGGATCTTTGATGGGCTGCGAATCGTCAAGTGCCGTCCGTTTGTGTTCAATGCTGATGAGGTTCAAGGGTATGAAACGTCTGTGGTTGCTGTTGGGTTTGTGCGGTTTTTCTTCAGGTCTTCAGGCCGGGCCGCAGATCAACGTCGGTACGGTTTACGACTATCTGGATGGTGACAAGAGCACCTACCTCAAGCGCGTGTTCAACAGCGGTGACAGTACCGCTTTCGTCAAGGTCAATATCCTTGAGATTGTCTACGACGCCGATGGAACGTCCCGTGAAGTGCCGGTCAAGACACAGGCCGATGCCAGTGCCCGCGATGGCTTGATGGCCAGCCCCGCGCGGTTGATCGTGCCGGCCAATGGCATGCAGGGGACACGCTTGCTGCTGATGGGCAACCGGGACACCGAACGATATTTTCGCGTGCGTTTTGTGCCGGTGGTGCCGGAAAAGGAAGACGACTTTGCCGTGTCCAGCGACGAACGCGAGGAATACAAAAAGAACCTCTCGGCGGGGGTCAACATCATGACCGGGTTCGGCACGGTGTTCTTCGTGCGGCCGAAGGACAGCCGTTTCGACAGTGTGATCGAAGATGGAGCCGAGCGTTACCGTCTGCGTAACAACGGCAATACGGTGGTGGTAGTCGATGAGTTTCGCAACTGCTCGCTCAAGGACGAGACCGAATGCGAGCCGACCACCAAACACCACATCCTCGCGGGCCGGACCTTCGAATTCGAGAAAAAGCCCGGTCGCGAGTACCGCTTCAATCTGGTCGAGGGCAACGCGAAAAAACCGCTGCGCATCGCCAGCAAGCAATGATGAGGTAAACGGTGATGCAAAGGATAACTGACATGATCAAGCCAGCAGCCATTGTCGGGTGCGCAGGTGTCTTGACGCTGATAAGTGTGTGCGCATTCGCGGCACGGGAGGAACACACGTTCGAAGTGTCGGCGGATATTCCAACTCTTGGGTTTTATATAATCCCGGCCGAATCGGACTGGATTCATCGCGAGCAGATTCTGGCCTGGAACATCAATACGTCGACCTTGGGTGGGCTGCGTAAGAATTTCGACGTCAAACACGACACCAGTGCCATCGAAGCGCGGCTCGAAAGCGAGCCCTATTTGTCCAATGGACGTGATGATCAGAACATTTACCTGCAGGTCCGTTTCAATGGCCAGGAACTGAGCCACGATCCGCAACCCCGGCAGGTGGTATCAGCGGCACAAGCCACAGCGGGCGGCCGCTTTCCCCTGGAGATACAACCAAAAGTGCCGTCCGGTGGTTATAAACCCGGGACTTACCATGGAAGCGTGCAGCTGATTTTCAATGCAGCCGCCCCTGCCGGTACCTGAAGACTTGCCAGGTGATAAAAGTGATGCCCTGACGCGCCAAAAAAGAGCCTGACGATGTTCGCAACCGTCAGGCTCTTTTGGGTTCGATCAGGGCAACGTGTGCGGGTTATTGAGCTGCTCTTCTCAACGCTTCACGGGTCAGTCGTCTCGACAGTTCTTTTTGTTCATACCCCAGATCAACCAGCAATCGATCGAAGACCGCATCGCTTATCGCTTGATCGGCAAAGACGACAGTGGCCGGTACCGGTAAATCATTCATCAGCACTTTGAGCCGCTCTCTCAGTGCGCTGCGTTCGACGTCTGTCAGGTTCACCGACTCAGCCCATTCGCGCTGTGATTCGCGCAAGGTTGTGAGCTGCTCATATCGAGTCAGATACCGCTGTTTATTGGCCTCGATTCGTACCGGATACTTTTCACGCAGATAGCGCGTCCAGAAGTTGCGTTCCAGCATCTTGTTGACCAGCCCATCACCTTGCTCCAGGGATAGAACCTTATCGTAGGCCTGATCAATCATTGCCTCGCTTACTCCCGCTACCTTTGTGAAGGGGATGCCTCTGGATTGCCAAGGCAGGTTCAACCGTTCTGCCAGGGCCGTCTGGTAGGCCTGGTACACGGCGGCCTGGTCCGGATTGTCTGCCCGGCTCGCCATATCGGCCTCGACAATTTCGTTGACCAGCTCCAGGCGTGCCGCACCTTTGGCCAGGGTGACCAGTTGCTGTTCAAGCTGAGCCGGGTCGGTCGAATAGGAGTAGGCCTCCGAGGCCAGCACCTTGATACCCATGGTGTTGAAACGTTGAGCACCAGCGTTGTCATGGTTGTCCGGTTGCTCGACGGCGGTGAACAGCTCCTCGCGCAAGTTGTCATCCAGGTATACGGCGTCAAGCATGCGCCAGACCCGCTGCAGCAATTGGTTACGCGCTTCGCCACCGGCTCGGTAGTCGGCAAAATGTTGAGTGTCTGCAAGAAAGGACATGAAGCGTTCGGCCTGCGGTTCGTCGATCAATGTCGACCAGACATTCTGTCGATCAATACCCCAACCCGGCACCTCGTTCCACAGAGCGGTATTGAAGCTTGAGCGGATAATCGCATCGACTTCGGTGGCCGAGGGGACCACCGGCTTGGGAGAAAGTCCTGCCGAGCGACGAATGTCCTGATAAAGCACCTGATTGAGCTCGGACAGTTTTCCGAGATCAAGATGAGTGCGTGCCACGACCGAGGCATTGGGCGATCCGGGAACGACATCCGGAATTTGCTCAATCGGATTTTCCCGCATATCAAGAAAGAATCCGCGTGGTCTTACTTTGGCCAGGGTGCCTGCGGGCCAATGGGTGATTCCGGTATTTTTCAACACCACGACTTTCAGCCTTGGCATGCGACCAATATCGGGACTGATGCCCAAGGGGTTGTCTTCGAGCCGGAGTACTTCCAGATAGGTCAGATTTCTCAGTTGCTCAACTGCAGGCGCATCCAGCGCGATCCGGTTGTCGCTCAATCGCAGGCGTTCAAGCCCGCGCATGCTGCCGATGCTTTTAGGCAGGATCGTCAGTTCGCAGCCTTTGGCACTAAGTTCGCGAAGGTTGGGGAAGTCTTGCAGTAAACCATTCGATTCGCTGGCAAAACGCGTATTGTCCAGTTTCAGCACCGTGACTTTATCGAGAAAATTTTTCAGCGCAGGGCGTTTCGACCACCAGGTTTCCAGATCCAGCGACTGCAAGGCTGTGGAAAGGTCGAGGGCGTAGCTGTCCGGATCTGTGCGACTGCCGAGGTCGGTGGTTTTGCGTTCGAAGCACTCAATCAGGCGTTCGGCGATGTGCAATCCGCCCTCGTCCCGGAACTCATAAGCGCCAGGTCCCCAACCTTCGGGTTGCTGATACTCCCAACGCTTTACGATCGCGCGCAGTTCATCCAGATCGCCTTCAAGTGTGCCCATGGCCCGCATGGGATTGCCTTTTTCGATCAAGGCATTGGCGAACGTCTCTACTTCGCCTTCACTGAAGTGCGGGTGCAGGTCCCTGATACGCTCATGCAGAGTGACTCCGTCTTTGCTGAGTGCCCCGCCGCGAACGAGGATCATGGTTTCGTGTTGGGCTACGGGGCGAACAGGGGGCTCGGCGAGCACCCGTCGGCGTTCGGACGATGGCGAGGTTTTGGCGATGAGCCATTGTTTGAATGGTGCTGCATCGCCCGGTTTATAACCCAGCGCCCGGCGCTGTTCGGGACCGAGGGCCTGAAGCAGTGACTCATATAAGCTATCGGCTTCATGAAGCCGTTGATTTTCAGCATCGCGCACGGTGTATTTCCCGGCCTCGTCTCGAACCAGGATCCTCAGCAGCGTTGCATCTTGCGCACCGGCGCTGCAACGAAGTTCGCCATTGAGCGTACCCTGGCGGATTTCAATACGCAGGTCGGCGAAAGTGTCGGTGTTGAATCGCAAGGCGCCCAGTACCAGACGTTCGGTGTCGATGTTGGTTAATGAGTCACGGAAAATGCCTTGGGCGGCTCTTGTTGAGCCGATCTCGAACTGAAGTTCCCGTGCCTGGTTTTTCAGGCGCAGGGGGAGCTTGTTTTGCGCAAGCTGTTGGCGCTCCGTCGGGGTCACGCTGTCCATGACTTTCTCCGCGACCCGATTTGGCAGATCGGGAAAGTCACGCAGTAGCAGACTGATTTCAGTGGACGGGGCTTCGACGCTGCTCTGCGGCGAGGTACTCAGGCGTTGCAACGTATCCATTAACAGCGGTGGAGGTGGAGCGTTTTCCACATGCATTCTGCGCAAAATGGCTTCATCTGTGCCGCTGATCTGACAAAGCTGTTCCAGCTGCGAATCACTGAAGTCATCGGTGGCATGACCGAGACGACGCATCAATGTCGAACCTTCCCACTGACGCGGGTTCTCGATTTCGCTGACCCAGGCACCATGACCGTTGTGGGTGAGCGTGGGGGCATAGGCGTCGGGCCGCGCCGGATGTTTTATCCGGTGCTGACCCGTGACCGGATCATTTTCGACTTCGAATAGCTGGTCATCCAATGCGAGCATTTTCTTGCCCTGATGCTGATAAATGCCCAACTGATTCGGTTTGGCATGTTCGGGCAAGGCCACTGTCTGTTGATAGGGGGAGAGGTCAGGGTTCCACAATCGCGTCTGACCATTGGCCAACTGCACTGGTTTGAGCCCTTCGAAGAACGGCGAAAGCTTCGCCCGTGCGACATGGCCAAGCGTGGCTCCCGCTGCGAACGCGCCCAGCTGTAAAACGCTTTCGAGCACACCGAGGGTTTGTTCCCCGAATTCTGCCAACCGGCCTTCGGCCAGATCGACAAGGCCCTCGACCACTTGGTCGGTCAGTTGATAGGCGGTATAGGCGAGCATCAGTGTGCCGAGACCGGGTACGAATGGTGTCGCCACCAGCAATGCAACGTTGAGAATATCTGAAAGGATTTTTTTCAGATTGTCCCACCAGGCCCAACGCGCCATGCGGTCGGCGTACTCGGTGGAAACGGCGATTTCCCGCGCGTCATTGAGAATCTTGTTCAGTTTCTGTCGATAGAAATAGTCCCATACATCGCCGCTGAAGCGGTTTTGGCGATCATCCTGAATGTTCGACAGGCTGAACTGCAGCTTCGGATTATCCACAGGCGTGTCACGCCAACTGGGTAAGCCCGAACCTGGCGGCGCTGGATGCCATTTCACTTTGCTTAGACGGTCATTCAATCCGGCAAAAAAATGTCCCCGTTGCTGATGATCGACAAACTGGCTGAAGAACTGTTGATAGCTTCCGCGACCTGTTGCTTGCGGGTTCGGGGAATCGCGCAACTGGCGTGTCAGTTCAGCCATGAACTCCAGTAACGATGAATATTCCTTGAGGGGGTGCTCAGGGTCATGGGGGACATAGGCAATCACAGGGACAGGATTGGCAGCGGTGAGAACATCTGCTGCGATCAGGACTATACCGGTCAGCGCCACATCCATCATCGACAGGTTGTAATAGCTGACGGGTTGTCCGTTCCATGTCAATTGTGCCTGGTCATTGAGCATCCCTCGAACGGCATCATAGGCAGGCTGCCCGATATCTTTTTTCATCAGGGCAATTCGTAGCGCGACACTCAATGCGCTTTTCTGGCTGAGAATGACTTTGTTGCGCAAAAAATTGCTGGCCACTCTATTTGTCGACAATAAAAACTCTTTCAGGTGTTGTTCGTATCGAGCGCCAATATTCAGTTGGCGACACAACGATTTGAACTGCTCAATGCTCATTTTGTGCTTGAGGTGTTTTACATCGAAGTGTCCCCGGGCATCGGGCCGGGTGATGAAGGAGGAATCTGCGGTGAATATTTCGTTATGCGAAAAGTTATGCAGCGCTGCATCCAGCAAGGACACAGTTCGGCTCTTGGTGCCAGCGACAAAGTCATGCACCCACCACGAACTTCTCGCCGGCGCATACAAACGTAACCAGGTATTTTCGACGTCTTCGTCTATGTCGAAACGTTCTTTCAACGCCTGTTGCAGTATGGGTTTGGCGAAGGCGTAGACGTCCTGAAGGCTGCTCAGCGCCTTATCGACGTCGTTTTGTGCGTGCCAATGGCGTTCGATTTCATTCTTCAGGCTATCGTGCGCAGCGGCAGAAGCATTTCTATTCCAGTCTGGAATTGCCAAGGCGACGTTTTTCAACTCTTGGATACGTGCCGCTGAAGCGTTCAATAGCCAGGGGGGGACGGCCTTTTTAACTAACTCGTAATGAATGCTTTTATCGGGAAATGCCAGTGGGGACTGATCTGATCGTTGACTTGTCAGGTTTCGATTGAGCATTGCTTGATCGTCCATTGATCAATAGTGGAGCGACAAGACTAGGCAAGCAACGCGCCTGAAAAAAGCGCGAATTCTGGTTTGAAATAGCGAAGGCTTCGACTCGAACCTCTCAAAATTCAAGAGTGAAAAACATACATATACCGCCACAGCTGGCTTGGCACTTTGGGGCTTAGCGTTGTGCCGTTGCCACGGCTCCCTGACACATCGTATGGGTCCCCGGTTGCAGGTACTGCGTCAGGATCGGTGCCATGCCCTTGAGCACCTGTACCGGCAGGGCAGAGGTGAACTTGAACGCTTCAGCCGAGCGTCCCGGTACGTAAGCGGTCAGCGTGCCGAAGTGGGTGTCGCCGATATAGAAGACGAAGGTCGCCGTGCGGTTGATTGATTTCGAACTGAGAATCCGCCCGCCCGAACCGATGGCTTCGATACGGTTATCGCCAGTGCCGGTCTTGCCACCCATGGCCAGCGGTGCGCCATCGGGCAGTTTGAAACTGCCGGCCAGCCGTTTGGCGGTCCCGGCGTCCACCACTTGCGACAGGGCTTCGCGCATCGCTTTTGCAACCTCCGCAGGCATGACCCGTTTACCGACATCCGGGTCATTGATCAGCTTGGTTTCATACGGCGTCCCGGCGGCAAAGTGCAGGCTGTCGATACGCAGCGTCGGCATGCGCACGCCGTCGTTGAGGATGGTGCCGATCAACTCGGCCAGTGCCGCAGGGCGGTCGCCGGAGCTGCCGATGGCGGTGGCCAGTGAAGGCACCAGATGGTCGAAGGGATAACCGACGTTCTGCCAGCGCTGGTGAATGTCGAGGAATGCCTCGATCTCCAGCATGGTGCGGATGCGGTTGTCGCGTGCACCTTTGTGCCGGCTCTTGAACAGCCAGCTGTAGACTTCCTGGCGTTCGAACTGGCTGGCTTTGACGATGTCCTTGAACGTCGCGTCCGGATGGTTGAGCAGGTAGCCCATCATCCACAGGTCCAATGGATGCACCTTGGCGATGAAGCCTTGGTCGGGCAGGTCGTAGCTGCCGGGGCCGTAGGCCTGATAGAGCCGCTCAAGGCGCTCGTCGGTGAGTTTTTCGGTGAGTTTGGCGCCGGTCAGGTGTGAGCGCACGAAGCTGTTGAAGCTTTGCTGGCTGGCCTGTGGCAACAGATACCGGTGCACGGCGGCCATGCGGATCGGCGTCGGGCGCATACCATCGAGAAAGGTTTCGAGCCGTGCCTGGGTGTCCTTGTTGCGGTACTTTTTCCAGAACTTGAGCAGGAACGACGTCCCTTCGCGGTCGGCAAAACTGGCCAGGTATTCCTGACGACGCGGGTCGCGGTCATCCTTGAGCAGTTCGGCGCTGCTGTTGGGACCGGAATACGTGACGTAGCGCACTATATCGCGCATCAGGCGTATGAACGGCAGGTTGATCGACTCACGCAGGGCGTCGCGCAGGGTCGGCAGGCGACCGTTGTCTTCCTTGCGGAAGTTATTGAACGTGTGCAACCCGCCGCCGGTGAAAAACGCTTCGCCGGGGCTGGCGGAATATTTGCGGTCCAGCGCTGCACTGAGCAAGGGTTGCAGGCTGTGGTCCTTGTTCTCGATAAAGTAGTCGACGACCCAGCGGCTGAGGCGGTCCTGCTCCGGTATTTCGACTTTCTTCAGGTCCGGTACGCTCATGTCGGCATATTTATCGTGCAACTCGGCGATGATTTGCAGGTAAGTCGTCATCACCCGCATTTTTGCGGTGGAGCCCAGTTCCAGTTTGCTGCCTTCATTGATATCGAACGGCTGGTCAGTGCTGTCAGTTTGTACCCGCACCCGCGAACCGTCCGGGGTCAGTTCGAACAAAGTGAAGCTGTAGCGCACCTGAGTGGTGCTGGTGGGGGTCAGCAAACGCTCGCCCATCAGGCCGATTTCTGCGGCATACACGGGGTCGGCGAGTTTCTTCAGATAGGCAGTGGCCTGGGTTTGCAGTTCACCTTGCAGGGTGCTGGTGGCCGAGAGATCGAGGCGGTCAAGGTCGTACAACGGACGATTGAGCAACCCCGCCAGCCGACTGCGCGCCACGCTGATGCCTTTGTTGGTTTCGATCGGTTGAATGGTCGGCTGGGTCGCCCAGTCGCGGTACGTGACCTTGCTAGCCAATGCCGCCGCGGCGAAAGGCGCGTCGATCACGTTGTTCTGTGCCAGCAGACGAATATGGCTGTCGGTGAGTGAAGCCAGTTCATCGCGGCCTTTGGTCAAGTAGTGCGAAGGGCGGCGCTGGGCGATCATCAAGGACAGCATTTCGCGCAAGGCCAAGCCTTTCTCCGCCAGGCTTTTTGGATCCGTGGCGTCGCTGGCCAGGCGTTGGTTGGCCTGGTTGAAATCGGCGCCGTACCACACGCGCAAACCTTCCGCCATGCCGTGCACTTCACCGTGTCCAGGCACAGCCGACAGCGGCACGCTGTTGAGGTAGTCGCGTACCACGTTCTGCCGCGACTTGAGTGTCTGCGGGCCGTCCTGATAAGCGCGTACGCTGGCGGAAATCATCTGGCGGATCTTTTCACCACCCGACATGGTCAAGCCATCGGGCGAATGCCGGTATTTTTCCAGTTGCGTCGCCAGGGTGCTGCCGCCCGCCGATTGGCCAGGCAGATGGAGCATCTTGGCGACCTGGGTGTAGGCCGCCATGCCAAACCGCGGCCAGTCCACCGCAGGGTTGGCCAAGGGTTGGCGAGGGTCGAGCAAGAAGCGGTTTTCGATGAACAGCAGGCTGTTGACCACGACCGGCGGGATCGAGTCGAAACTGGCATAGAGTTGTTGCGGATATTTGTACTGGTACAGCGGCGCCGCCCGGCAATCGGTGATTGACAGACCGGCCTGGATTTTTTCCGCATAGGGTACGAAAAGGCCTTTGTCGGTGTAGTTCATCAACGCCGGGGAAAAGCGGGTCTGTTCGGTAATCACGTAATTGCGCTTGAGCAATCTTGGCAGGAACTCGCCCATGGAGCTGTAGCCCAGACGCAGGTCGAACGGACCGGCGCCCGGGTAGTGAATCGCATCGCTGGGGCCAGGTTTTAGCTCATACGTGAGCGTCTTGGCGAACTTGCTGACCTCGCGAGCCTGAAATCGCGACGTGCGCATCTCTTTGGCAGCCGCGAGCCCTACCACGATGGCAATAATCAGCAGCAACAGCCAAAACGCCTTCCAGCCGTGCTTTACGCGGCTGCGAGGTGGTTTTTCAGGTAATGGCGCTTCATCCACAGCTTCAGTCGGGACCACGGTTTTACTCGAATCGGTTTGCCATAAAGCGCCCATAGTCGACTGATCCATTCACGCAGATTGATCGGACTTGTCTGAAG
>NZ_RCNW01000296.1:0-3205 GCF_004307605.1 Pseudomonas sp. Sample_24 | reverse complement strand
CGCAGGGAAATTTCCGATGCATGAATGAAGGCGGCGCGATCCAGGCCGATATCGACAAATGCCGCCTGCATGCCCGGCAATACCCGCACAACCTTGCCTTTATAGATGTTGCCGACGATCCCGCGCTTTTGCGTGCGTTCGACGTGAACCTCTTGCAGGACACCGTTTTCGACCACCGCCACGCGCGATTCCATCGGCGTGATGTTGATCAGGATCTCTTCGCTCATGGCAGGGTCTCGTTCAGGCATGTTCACGGTAATGGCCGCATCTGTTCAGTACGACGCTCAACGCGCGTTATGGGTTTGCCAACAGGGTATGCCGAAATGGCCGAGCACCTCGAAGGTTTCGCACAGCGGCAGTCCGACCACCGCCGAGTAACTTCCATTGAGCCCGGCGACAAACACCGCGCCCAGCCCTTGTATGCCGTAGCCGCCGGCCTTGTCCTGCGGCTCGCCGCTGGCCCAATAGGCCGCGGCCTCGTCACGCGTGATCGGGCGAAAACGCACCAGGCTGGTAATTACCCGAGACTCGCAATGCTCGCCTTCAAGCACGGCAATTGCGGTCAGCACCTGATGTTCGTTGCCGGACAACATCATCAGCATGGCGCACGCGTCGGCTTCATCAAGCGGTTTGCCAAGAATTTTTCCGTCGAGCACCACGGCGGTATCGGCGCCGAGCACACAGAACGATTCGTCAGACACGACCGTACGCTGCCCGGCCTCGGCCTTGCCGCGCGCCAGGCGCTCGACATAGGCCGACGGGGTTTCATGGATCAAAGGGGTTTCATCGATATCCGCACTGATGACGGAAAACGGTACGCCGATCTGCGTAAGCAGTTCACGCCGACGCGGCGAACCAGAGGCGAGGTACAACCGTTTCATCAAGACCTCTCCCTGTCTAATGCCTGAGCGAATTAATTGATTTTGTAGCGTCGACGCAATCCGCGCAAACCGAAGCTGATCCAGGGCCATAGCAAGGCGCTGACCAGTGCCGGCAACACCAGCGCCAGGGTTGGCTGACGGTTACCGGTCAGGGCGCTGAGCCACAACTGGACCAGTTGCGCGAGACCGAAGATCACCAGTATCACCAGGCTCTGCTGCCACATCGGGAACATCCGCAGACGTTGTTGCAGCGCCAGGACCAGGTAAGTGATGAGAGTCAGGATCAATGCGTTCTGGCCCAGCAGCGTACCGTAGAGCACGTCTTCGGCCAGGCCCAGGCACCACGCGGTGACCATCCCGACCTTCTGCGGCAAGGCCAGCGCCCAGAACGCGAGCAACAGCGCCAGCCACAGCGGACGCAGGATTTCCATGAATTGCGGCAGCGGCGAAACGCTGAGCAGCAAACCGATGGCGAATGTCAGCCAGACGATCCAGCCATTTCGGGAGGCAGTAACACCGACCATTATTCTCGTCCCCCAGGAGTAGCCGGCGCAGAGACTGGCGGTTTGGCAGCAGGCTTGACGACGGCAGGTTGAGCGGCCGGTGGTTTGGCGGCAGCGGGTACGGTCGCAGGTGGTTTAGGGGCGGCCGGGTGCGTGGCCGTTGGCTTGACCGGTGTGGCGGCAGGCGGTGTGGTCGCCGGGGCTGCGGGTGTGGCCGCTGTCGGTGTCGCAGGTGCTGCAACGGCTGACGGGACGAGCGCCGGTTTGGGCACGGTCGCCGGAATAACCGGCCCACCGCCCTGCGCATCCAGGGATTCCTGCGCCTGGGCGGCATCGTTGGCACGCTCTTCCGGGGTACGGGTGTCGCTGAACACCAGCAGCAGGTAACGGCTGCGATTCAGTGCTGCAGTCGGCACCGCACGGACAATGGCGAATGGCTGGCCGGAATCGTGAATCACTTCCTTGACCGTCGCGACCGGATAACCGGCCGGGAAACGCTGCCCCAGGCCGGAGCTGACCAACAGATCGCCTTCCTTGATGTCGGCGGTGTCGGCCACATGACGCAGCTCCAGGCGCTCCGGATTACCGGTGCCACTGGCAATTGCGCGCAAGCCGTTGCGGTTGACCTGCACCGGAATGCTGTGGGTGGTATCGGTCAGCAACAGTACGCGGGAGGTGTACGGCATCAACTCCACCACCTGGCCCATCAGGCCGCGGGCATCGAGTACCGGCTGACCGAGAACCACACCGTCGCGCTCACCTTTGTTGATGATGATGCGATGGGTGAACGGATTAGGGTCCATGCCGATCAACTCGGCCACTTCGACCTTCTCGTTGACCAGTGCCGAAGAGTTCAGCAACTCGCGCAGCCGGACGTTCTGCTCGGTCAGGGCGGCAAGCTTTTGCATGCGCCCCTGCAACAGCAGGTTTTCAGTCTTGAGTTTTTCGTTTTCGGCGACGAGTTCGGTCCGGCTGCCAAACTGGCTGGCGACACCTTGCCATAGCCGCTGCGGCAGGTCGGTGATCCAGTAAGACTGCATCAACACCAGCGACATTTGGCTACGCACTGGCTTGAGCAGTGTGAAGCGGGCATCGACCACCATCAGCGCGACCGAAAGCACGACCAGCACCAACAAGCGCACGCCCAGTGAGGGACCCTTGGTGAAAAGCGGTTTAATAAGCCGCTCCTCCCAGGCAAATGTTCTCTTTATTCATACGGCAGCAAACCGGCCTGGATGCAGAGTGACAGAAGATAAACGCGAACAGGCAGCACTGCAAAGTGCCGCCTGCGCGCTCAACAGCATAGAGGCGTCCCGGCGACTTATTCGCTGGAAAGCAGATCCATGGTGTGTTTATCCATCATTTCCAATGCACGGCCACCGCCGCGAGCAACGCAGGTCAGCGGGTCTTCGGCGACGATCACCGGCAGACCGGTTTCCTGGGCCAGCAGCTTGTCGAGGTCGCGCAGCAAGGCGCCACCACCGGTCAGCACCAGACCACGCTCGGCGATATCGGAAGCCAGTTCCGGAGGCGATTGCTCCAGGGCGCTTTTCACTGCCTGAACGATGGTGGCCAAAGACTCTTGCAGAGCTTCCAGCACTTCGTTGGAGTTCAGGGTGAACGCGCGTGGAACGCCTTCGGCCAGGTTACGGCCACGAACGTCGACTTCACGAACTTCGCCGCCCGGGTAGGCCGTACCGATTTCCTGCTTGATGCGCTCGGCAGTGGATTCGCCGATCAGGCTGCCGTAGTTGCGACGTACGTAAGTGATGATCGCTTCGTCGAAACGGTCGCCGCCCACACGTACGGATTCGGCGTACA
>NZ_RCNW01000316.1:0-25514 GCF_004307605.1 Pseudomonas sp. Sample_24 | reverse complement strand
ATGACCACCCAGACTGCCTGGCAGAACCTGTTCGGTCGTTGCCTGTTCATCAACCCGGCCCAGTACAACCCGGCTGGCCGTGAAGAATGGCAAGTGCTCAACGTTGCCAACTTCGAGTGCGTGCCTGAGCGTGACGGCACCAACTCCGACGGTTGCGTGATCATCAACTTCGCACAGAAAAAAGTGCTGATCGCCGGCATGCGTTACGCCGGTGAAATGAAGAAAGCCATGTTCTCGGTGCAGAACTTCCTGCTGCCGGCCGCTGACGTGCTGCCAATGCACTGCGCCGCCAACATCGGCGAAGAAGGCGACGTGACCCTGTTCTTCGGTCTGTCCGGCACTGGTAAAACCACCCTGTCCGCCGACGAAAGCCGTTACCTGATCGGTGACGACGAACACGGTTGGGGCGAGGGCGTAGTGTTCAACATCGAAGGCGGTTGCTATGCCAAGTGCATCGACTTGTCCGAGAAGAACGAGCCGGTTATCTGGAAAGCCATCAAGCACGGCGCGGTCCTGGAAAACGTCGTCATCGACGATGCCAAGCACGCCGACTATGCCGATGTCAGCCTGACCCAGAACAGCCGTGCCGCGTACCCGCTGGAGCACGTTGCCAAGCGTTCCGAGAAGAACCTCGGTGGCGAGCCGAACGCTGTGATCTTCCTGACCTGCGACCTGACCGGCGTGCTGCCGCCAGTGTCGATCCTCAACGAAGAACAAGCGGCCTACCACTTCCTGTCCGGCTACACCGCACTGGTGGGCTCGACTGAAATGGGTTCGGGCAGCGGCATCAAGTCGACCTTCTCGACCTGCTTCGGCGCACCGTTCTTCCCGCGTCCAGCCGGCGAATACGCCGAACTGCTGATCAAGCGCATCCGCGGCTTCGGCTCCAAGGTTTACCTGGTCAACACCGGCTGGACCGGCGGTGGCTACGGCGTCGGCAAGCGCTTCAACATCCCGACCACCCGTGCGGTGATCGCAGCGATCCAGAGCGGCGCGCTGATCGGTACCGAAACCGAGCACCTGGACACCATCAACCTCGACGTGCCGTTGGCCGTACCGGGCGTTGAGACTGGCCTGTTGAACCCACGCAACACCTGGGCCGACAAAGCCGCCTACGACGAAGCCGCCAAGGCACTGGCCGGCCTGTTCATCGAGAACTTCAAGAAGTTCGAAGTGAGCGATGCAATCAAGGCCGCTGGTCCTAAGTTGTAAGTGTTGGTTTGATGCAATGAAAAAGCCGCCCCTCGGGGCGGCTTTTTTGTGGGTGCTGTTTAACCGTCAGACGCACAACTGCCAATATAGAAATGGTCAATTCAGTAGTGGTGGCATGTTCAGCTGATCCCCAATGCAACGCTCGAAAATAGTTTGGAGGCCACTGTAATCGCAGGTGACCGCATCAATGTTCGCGGGAATCCATGCGCTGTCTTTGATCAGCCACCAATCAACAGCAAACCCTGCATTGATGATGATTTGCTCAAACAGGATCCGTTGAGCCCGACCGTTACCTTCGCGAAAAGGATGAATCACATTTAAATCACCATACGTTTCAGCAACCTTGACGATGAGCTCTGCTTTACTGGCGCCTTCGAACCACGCGGCATTTTCCATGACGCGAAAAATCTTTTCGGCTTCAGGGGCGATTCGGTCTGCTGCGCAGAAAAGTGTATCTCCTTTCTGGATATTCACTGTCCTCAATAGTCCCGCCCATTCGTAGACATCGGAAAACAAGGATTTATGAATATGCTGTAAAAGGCTGAGGTCGTACGGAGGGGGGAGGAGGCGGAATTTGCTGACGGCGATTTCTGAGAGTTCTCGCTCTGCTTTGTGTAGTTGCTCTTCATCATGAATGTTGAGCAGGTTACGCAGCACGTCGCTACCAGGGTAGCAGTAGGGGTCTTGACCGACCCCGTATTTATCCATCATTAACGAGGATTCTGACGATATTTATTGAGTACCGCCTCCCGCGATGGGAGCGGTTTTTCAGCATCGGCACGGGAAGTGTCGAAGCCTTCAAGACGCAAGCTCGCCAAGTAATTTGAACGGCGCACTTTGTCGTAATAATCCTGTTTTTGCTGAAAAGTCAGTTCGCTCATGACATCTGCCTCTTTGTGCAATGCCCAAGTGTAGCTCAAACGATCCGGTCGATAGACCGGTATTTTTGATGCTTCGCGGAGGATGATCGTTCCGACGTAGAGCGTAGGAACGATCTGTTCACTCCACTTTAGCCTGGCGCTTTCCAGTTGAGCATGCGTTGTTGGGCGACTTTCAGCTGGTCGCAGCCGTCCTGCGTTAGCAGGTAGAGCGCGTGGGTGATGTGCGGGATGTCTTCCACGTCACCGTTTGATCGTTCCCACGCTCTGCGTGGGAATGCAGCCCGGGACGCTCTGCGTCCCTTTCGAGAGCTGGAACGCGGAGCGTCCCTTGAGGCATTCCCACGCAGAGCGTGGGAACGATAAGGAGTCCCCGCTTGTAGGATCGGGCCGAACCTCGGCTAGGCCCTTTCCATGGGAATTTTCGCGAAGAGTGTTCTCGCGCTTTCCACCATCCCGCGCCCGCCATCTCAACGAATATGCTGGTACGAAGCCACATCCAGAAGGTCATTGCTCAGCCCGGCTGCCGGCACATAGATCGTGCCTTTCACTGCCGAGAACCTGACCCCATTGCTGCCCAGTGAAACGTAACGCTCGCCCTGGTCCAATTCGGTGAAGTAGGTGTACGAGCACTTCTCCATCGCTTTGTATTTCGCGGCGGCGCTGACCATGGCGTTGTGGTGGTTCTGCAGGTCGGCCGCGCTCAGGTTGAGGGTTTTGTCCAGCGGCACGCCCCAGCGCTTCAGGCACACTTCGGCAAAGTGACGGACGATCAGGCCGGGTTCGGCCAGCACTTTAGGGCCGCTGACCCCGTCTGCTGCGGCGTTGCCAACCAGCGTGCCATGGCGGCCGGGCATCGGGTAGATGTGGGTTCGGGTGCCGGTGGCCGTTTGCGGGATGACACAGCTGAAGCCTTTGGAGCGCTCGTCTCGGGCGTAGAAGCCGACATATTCTTTTACGTTGGCACTCAGTTTTACTTTGCTTTCCTGAAAGTTACCGATGCCCGGTACCGGATCAATCGCAAAAATATTGACCGGGATGTTCTTCAATTCGCTGTCGTTAAACATGGCATTGGCCAGCATGTGGCAACTAATGCCGCCGCGACTCCAGCCTACCAAGTTGACCTTGGTCGGAATAACACCGTCCTTGCGAAACGTTTTGATGATTTGTTCTTGCAACTTCTGCTGGGTCACACTGCGGTCGCCGTAGTTATATTTACGCCACAGCCAGGAACCTTCGACGATCACGTCTTCGATTGGAATGCCGGCTGCCTTCAGGCGGTTGTATTCGGTCTCGGTCAGCTTTTCACGTTGCCAGTCACATTGGCCTTTGATGATGTTGATGGCGTGCTTGACGTTCTCCTCCCAGCCCTTGCCGAACAAGGTGCCGCTCAAGCCATAGTCCTTGGATTGAGTGAACAGCTCATCAGCTTGCAGGTTGCTGGTACCGGGGCCGTCGACCACGATCCATTCGGCAAATTCTCTGCCAGCATGATGGGAGGCGAGTGCCGAAACCAGTTCGCCATTCCAGTAAGTTGGGTTTTGGTTGTCGAATTTGGTCGAACCGGTACCGCAAAAGAAAATAGTTAATGTAGTCATTGTGCTGCTCTGTTTTGTTTTAAGAGCCTGCAGACTAGTTTGAGTAAATTGGATTATGAAGTGGTTAGTTGTTACCGGGGTTGTAGTATTTGTTTTTGGCTTTAATGTCTTATTCTTTGTTTTGCAACTTCCAGTAGTTGGCAGCCATCCTGCGTTAATAGATAAAGCGCATTCACGATGTGAGGGATGTCTTTAACGTCGGCCTGTTTGAAGCACAAGCAATAAAGCGTTTCGAGCAAATCGCTGGCTGCCCGCAGGCGTTGATGCGCGGCGTCGAGGATGTCGCCGGTGCTGGCCGTGGTGTCGATGACGAGGACGGGCGATTCGCTGTAACTGGTTTTGAGGGGACGATAGCGGTCGGTCGGAGGATCGGGGAGCGTCATTGAGTTGCGTCCTGTGCGAAAGCGGCAAGTGTTCCCGGCAGGCCGAGTCACTGGTTTCAGCCGCGCCGGTGACTATAGAAGGGCGTGGTGTGGTGCGACAAGACGGCTGAGGTCGACAGGTTTTGTAGGGTTTTTATTGGCTAATAAGGAAATGGACTACGTCTTGGTTGATGGTGCCTCAGACGCTGTAGGTTGTTTCGGCTTCTGTGGTGATTGGGCTGACCTCTTCCCGCAAGCCGTGCAATCCATGCAAGCCATCCGCTGTATCATCCCGTATCGTTTTTTGCCCCGACCTTTTCTCGACTCGCTGCGATCGCCGGCTAGGCTTTGCTCATCGCAGCGGTCAACGGAGTGACAGCTTATGCACAACACCCTGGAACAGGTTTTCGGTTATCCACAGTTTCGACCCGGTCAGGAAAAAACGCTCAACGCCATCATGGCGGGGCGCTCGGCGGCGGCGATTTTTCCCACCGGTTCCGGCAAATCCCTGTGCTATCAATTATCGGCCGTACTGCTGCCGCACCTGACGTTGGTGGTTTCGCCGTTGCTGGCGTTGATGCAGGATCAATTAGCGTTTCTGCAACGCCACGGCATTGCGGCGGGCAGTATCGATTCGGCGCAGAGTCGCGATGACGCCAGCGAGGTGATGGCCCGCGCCAGGTCCGGCGAATTGAAGATCCTGATGGTGTCGGTGGAACGCCTGAAGAACGAGCGTTTCCGCAATTTCCTGCAGCAAGTGCCGATTTCGTTGCTGGTGGTGGATGAGGCGCACTGCATCTCGGAGTGGGGCCACAACTTCCGCCCGGATTACCTCAAGCTGCCGGACTATCAGCGGCAATTCAACATCCCGCAAGTGCTGCTGCTGACGGCGACCGCAACGCCCAAGGTCATCGTCGACATGCAGGCGAAATTCGCCATCGCTGCCGAAGACGTGGTGACCACCGGTTTCTATCGCCCGAACCTCAATCTCTGGGTAGAACCGGTGCGCGGTCAGGACAAGCGACGGCGCCTCGTTGAATGGATGAGCGAACGTCCCGGACAGCCGAGTATCGTCTACGTCACCTTGCAAAAAACCGCCGAGCATATTGCCGAACACTTGCAACGCCATGGCATTCAGGCCGAGGCTTATCACGCCGGTTTGCCCCACGAGCAGCGCGATGGCATCCAGAAGCGTTTCATGGGCGGGCAGTCCAATTGCATCGTCGCCACCATCGCTTTCGGCATGGGCATCGACAAGAGCGATATCCGCAACGTCGTGCATTTCGACTTGCCCAAATCCATCGAAAACTACAGCCAGGAAATTGGCCGCGCCGGGCGTGACGGTCAGCCGTCCGATTGCCTGGTGCTGGCCAACCGCGACAGCCTCAACGTGTTGGAAAACTTTGTTTACGGCGATACCCCTGAGCTCGACGGTATCCGCCATGTACTCGACGAGTTGCAAGCGTGCGCGCCGCAAGGGGAGTGGGAGTTTCTGTTGGGGCCCTTGGCGGACAACAGCAATATTCGCCAGCTCCCGCTCAAGACCTTGCTGGTGCAACTGGAGCTTCGTGGAATCATCGCCCCGCGTTACGCCTATTACGCTGAGTACCGTTTCAAATACCTGGAGGAACCCGAAGCGTTGCTGGCTCGTTTCGAAGGCGAGCGCAGGGATTTCGTCGCGGCGATCATCCAGACCTCAAAGCGAGCGCGCAGCTGGGCCACGGTGAATTTCGACGCGCTGTACGAGCAACATCAGGCCGAGCGCAACCGGGTGGTCAAGGCGCTGGATTACTTCCAGGAGAAGGGCTGGGTCGAGCTTGAAAGCAAGTTGATGACCGAGGTCTATACCCTGCTGAAAACAGATTTCGACCCCCAGGCACTCAGCGCTGAACTTCACGCCGGTTTCACTCAGCATGAACACACCGAAATCACGCGGATACACGCGATGCTGGATCTGTTCGCCACCGACCGTTGCCTGGGATTTCGATTGGCTGAGTATTTCGGCGACAGCAATGCCCCGCAACAGTGCGGGCATTGTTCGGTGTGTCACGGTCAGGTCGCCCGGCTACCGGCACCGCCGGAGCTGCCGGCACTTGTGGATAAACACTTCGAGGCGCTGTGCGGCGAGTTTATCCACAGGCATGAGCAGCACACGGGCAGCATGCCGTCGGCTGAGCGAGTGACGCGGTTCTTGTGCGGGATCAGTGTGCCGCTGTTTACCAAGCTCAAGGCCCGCACGATTCCGGGATTTGCGGTGCTGGAGGAGTATCCGTATGCCGAGGTGCGCAACTGGTCCCAGTCACACCTTTAACCTGCAGGGATTGGCGAATGTCTTGGGACGCATCCATCCGCTGAATGTCGCTCATCACAGGAATAAATTTCAAAAAAGCGTGGTGGCTGACTATGGTGAGGGCTGTCTTTGGATCGCCAACAAGAGAACAAGATATGAGCCAGACACCGTTCGACATTCAGCGCGCAGCCGTGATCGGCGCGGGCACCATGGGCCGTGGCATTGTCATGTGCCTGGCCAACGCCGGCGTAGCGGTGCAGTGGGTCGACAACAATCCGCAGATGCTTGAGCAGGCACTGGTTGCCGTCGCGGACACCTACGCCCACAGCGTGCGGCAGGAGCGAATCAATCAGGCCGAGGCCGATGCCCGCATTGCCCGGGTCACCAGCGCGGCTGATTATGCGGCCATCCGTGACGTTGACCTGGTGATCGAAGCCGTTTACGAAAACCTGGAACTCAAGCAGTCGATTTTCCGTGAACTCGATAGCCTGCTCAAACCTGAAGCCATTCTGGCGAGCAACACCTCGGCGCTGGACATCGACGCAATCGCTGCTGTCACCGGTCGCCCTCAGCAAGTCCTGGGCCTGCATTTTTTCAGCCCCGCGCACATCATGAAACTGCTCGAAATCGTCCGCGGTGCCCAGACCGCTCCCGCGGTACTTGAGGCAGCGCTGGCGCTGGGCAAGCGCATGGGCAAGGTCAGTGTGGTGGCGGGCAATTGCGACGGCTTCATCGGCAACCGCATGCTCAATACCTATGTACTCGAAGCGCGCAAAATGCTGCTGGAGGGGGCTTATCCCTATCAGGTGGATGCGGCGCTGCAAGGTTTCGGTTTTGCCATGGGGCCGTTCCGCATGTTCGACGTCGTCGGTGTCGACCTGCAATGGCGCGCCCGGAAACTGTCGGGTGTGGGGCAGGATGCGCCAGAGGTTCAGGTGGATAACCGCCTGTGTGAACTGGGCCGTTTCGGTCAAAAGAGCGGCAACGGGTTTTATCACTATGAGCCGGGCAGCCGTCAGGCCGAACACGATCCGCAGGTCGATGCGCTGGTGCTGGAAGTCAGCGAAGGCTTGGGCTTTCATCGTCGCGAAATAAGCCAGGAAGAAATCCTCGAGCGCTGCCTGCTGGCCCTGGTCAATGAAGGCGCGAAGATTCTTCAGGAAGGCATCGCAGAGTCCGCCCACGATATCGATCTGGTGTACCTCAACGGCTACGGCTTCCCGGCCGACAAGGGTGGGCCAATGGCTTGGGCGGACCAGCAGGGGTTGGCGGATATTCATCAGCGTTTGCTGGCGCTGGAGACCCGCCAGGGGGATCACTGGAGCCCGGCGCGGTTGATAGGCGAACTGGCGGCGGCGGGTAAAGGGTTTGCCGACAGGTGATCGATGGGATGCCTGGGAGGGCGCCTTCGCTGGCAAGCCAGCGCCCACAAGGTTAGTGGTGGTCTGTGGGAGCTGGCTTGCCAGCGATGATCACGACGCGGTTTCACTTTAAAATCGAAGTTCAAGCCCCAGGAAGCAACGCAGATGCCGCAACGCACCGAATACCGACACTTCCAGCCCATCACCACCCGCTGGCATGACAACGATGCCTACGGTCACGTCAATAACGTCACCTACTACAGCTTCTTCGATACGGCGGTGAACACTTACCTGATCGAAGTCGGTGGTCTGGATATCCATGACGGCGAAGTGGTGGGGTTCGTGGTGAGCTCAGCCTGCGATTACTTTGCTTCCATCGCTTTTCCGGAGCGGATCGAGATCGGGTTGCGGGTCGCAAAACTGGGCAACAGCTCGGTCCAGTACGAGTTGGCGGTGTTCAAGCAAGGAGAGGACGAAGCCTGCGCAGCGGGTCGCTTCGTGCATGTGTTTGTCGACCGCGCTTCGAATCAGCCGGTGGCGATTCCGGCCGGTTTGCGCGAGGCACTGGAGCGTCTGGTGTTGTAACACCGGCAAAAAAAATCGCAGCCTTCGGGCTGCGATTTCGTTACCAGCGAGACCTCTTCGGTCAGTCGCGATGGCGATAGTGTTTGTGGTGCTTGCGATGACCATAGGCATGGCCACGGCCCGGGTGACCGTCACGGTAGTAACGACGATCATCATGGCCACGATAACGGCGATCGTCATCGTCGTCGTCATCGCTCTTGTTGCCCATGTAGTTACCCAGCGCGCCGCCGGCGCCGCCGCCTGCTGCGGAGCCGATCAGGCTGCCGGTGGTGCCGCCCACACTGCGGCCGACCACGTTACCGCCAGCCGCGCCCAACGCACCACCAATGGCGGCTTCGCCACGGCTGCGTTTGTCTGCGCCAACTGCGCTACCACCCGCGCCGCCCAGGGCCGCGCCGATAGTGGAACCTGTATTGCCGCCAATCGATTGGCCGACGACTGAGCCTAGAACCCCGCCCAATGCGCCGCCCACACCTGCTTCGGTGGTGCCGCCGGCAGAGGCAATGCCACTGACCAGGCCAAGGGACAACAAGAGAATCGAGGAGAACTTCATGGAGGAACCTCAAGGGGATGACGACGCGATCCTGAGGCTGTGTCAGAGGTGTGACAATCGAAATCCGACGAGTAACACGACTTCAGCACATTTCTATAAGTTGCTGTTTTTTGGGCGGAACTTAACTGTTTTTCGCCGGTCTTTTACTACTTCGCAAAGGCTGTTTTCGTTAGAAAACGGCCTTTTTTGTGGGCGTTTGGAAATTTTTCGACAGTATTGAAACATGGATTGAACCGTCCGGCGCCATCGCGAGCAGGCTCGCTCCTACAGTGGATTTCCGTCGAACACCAATGATGTGTTCACTGAAGATCGAATGTGGGAGCGAGCCTGCTGGCGATGGGGGCAGATCAGACGTCGCGTTACGCCGACCTGGCCATGATCAACCCGCTCTCACTCGCCGCTTCCAGGCGGATCGCCACAAATTTCGACGTCGGCGTATGACTACCGTCCCCGGTGCTTTCCAGCGGCACCAACGGATTCACTTCCGGGTAGTACGCCGCCGCCTGCCCGGCCGGGATGTCGAATGCCAGCAGCGTGAAGCCTTTCACCCGGCGTTCGACGCCGTCATCCCAGAGCGAAACGATGTCAGCCTTTTGCCCCGGTTTGAAGCCCAGGCGAATGATGTCGGCTTCGTTAACGAACAACACATCGCGCTGACCCTTCACTCCGCGATAACGGTCGTTGAGGCCATAGATCGTGGTGTTGTACTGATCGTGCGATCGCATCGATTGCATGATCAGGTCCGGCAGCTTGCCGGTGGCGCGAGTGCGTTCGTGTACCAGGTCCTTGGGCAACAGGTTCGGTTTGAAATTGGCCCGGCCTGACGCAGTGTTCCACTTGCGCGCACCGGCACTGTTGCCGAGGTAGAAGCCGCCCGGGTTCTTGATCTTTTCGTTGAAGTCTTTGAAGTTGGGAATGGTCTCGGCGATCAGGTCGCGGATGCGGCGGTAGTCGCCGACCAGCCAGTTCCAGTCCACCGGATGACTGCCCAGGGTTGCGGCGGCGATGCCGGCGAGGATTGCCGGCTCAGAGCGCATCTGGTTCGACAGCGGCTCCAGTTGACCATTGGAGGCATGGACCATGCTGAACGAGTCTTCGACGGTCACCGCTTGCGGGCCTTCGGTTTGCCGGTCGATGTCGGTGCGGCCCAGGCAGGGCAGAATCAACGCGTCTTTACCGTGAGCCAAATGGCTGCGGTTGAGTTTGGTGCTGATCTGAACGGTCAGGTCACAATTGCTCAGGGCCTGGAAGGTCCGAGTGCTGTCGGGGGTGGCTTGGGCGAAGTTGCCGCCCAGGGCAATGAACACTTTCGCCCGGCCTTCGGCCATGGCGTGGATGGCCTCGACCACGTTGTGGCCATTTTCACGGGGCACCTTGAACTGGAAGCGCCGTTCCAGCGCATCGAGAAACGCCACCGGCGGACGTTCGTTGATGCCCATGGTCCGGTCGCCCTGCACGTTACTGTGGCCGCGCACCGGGCACAGGCCTGCGCCCGGCCGACCGATGTTTCCGCGCAGCAGCATCAGGTTGGCGATTTCCTGGATGGTCGCCACCGAGTGGCGATGCTGGGTGATGCCCATCGCCCAGCACATGATGACGTTCTTGCCCTTGGCGTACATGCGCGCGGCTTGCTCGATTTCCACCAGCGGCAGGCCGGATTGCGCGACGATCTGCTCCCACGGGGTGTCGTCGATGACAGCCAGGTAGTCCAGCACGTTGACGCTGTGCTCGTTGAGGAAGTCGTGGTCGAACACCGCCGGCGCGCCAGTCTTTTGCGCATCGCGTTCCCACTGCAGCAGAAACTTGGCCATGCCGCGCATGATCGCCATGTCTCCGCCCAGTGCCGGGCGGAAGTACGCGGTGTTGGTTGGCTTGTCACTATTGGTGAGCATTTCGATCGGGTGTTGCGGATGCTGGAAACGTTCCAGGCCGCGCTCCTTGAGCGGGTTGATGCACACCACTTGTGCGCCACGCTTCACCGCCTCACGCAGCGGTTCGAGCATCCGCGGGTGGTTGGTGCCAGGGTTCTGTCCCCAGACGAAAATCGCATCGGCGTGTTCGAAGTCATCGAAGGTTACGGTGCCTTTGCCGACACCGACACTTTGCGACAACGCAACACCACTGGCCTCGTGGCACATGTTCGAGCAGTCGGGAAAATTGTTGGTGCCGTAGGCGCGCACAAACAATTGATAAAGAAAAGCCGCCTCGTTGCTGGCCCGCCCCGAGGTGTAGAACTCGGCCTGATCCGGGCTCGACAGGCCCTTCAAGTGTTTGGCGATCAGTGCAAAGGCTTCGTCCCAGCTGATGGGCTGGTAGCGATCGGTTTGTGCGTTGTAACGCAGCGGCTCGGTCAGACGGCCCTGATATTCGAGCCAGTAGTCGCTCTGCTCCAGCAAGGAAGTGACGCTGTGTCTGGCGAAGAACTTGCCATCGACCCGGCGTTTGGTCGCTTCCCAGTTCACCGCTTTGGCGCCGTTTTCACAGAACGCCACCATGCCGGCTTCATTGGAATCGCCCCAGGCACAACCGGGGCAGTCGAAGCCGCCGTTCTTGTTGGTCTTGAGCATCATGCGCAGGTTTTTCAGCGCGTTGTCGCTGGTCAACCAGGCCTGGGCGACGCTGATCAGTGCGCCCCAACCACCGGCCGGACCTTTGTAGGGTTTGTAGCGAGGAACGGGTGTCTGGTCGGCTTGACGGTGTTGACTCACGCTTGATTCTCCAAAGCAGGGCTGTAAACCCGTGGCGCATTTTTCTGTGGCAAATGGATGAGGTTGAGGTTGTGTCGACGGGCCCACTGCACGGCAAGGCCCGTGGGTGACGACAGGCTGACCAGGGTCTGGATGCCGGCGCGCAAGACTTTCTGAATCAATTCGAGACTGCAACGGCTGGTGACAATCGCCAGCCCGCCTTCAATCGAAATGTTCTGGCGAACCAGTCCGCCGATCAGCTTGTCGAGGGCGTTGTGCCGGCCAATATCTTCGCGACCGAGCAACAATTCGCCTTGGTCATTCATGAACACCGCGGCATGCACTGCACCGCAATGCTGGCCCAAAGGCTGGAACGCGCCGATGCGCTGGCGCAGGCCGTCGAGCCATTCGGCGGGCGGTAGCGGGGCGCCGGGCAACACTTTGAGATCCGGCAGGGCCTGCTCCACCGCTTCTACGCCGCACAGGCCGCAACCGCTGGTGCCGGCCAGTTGCCGACGCTGCTGCTTGAGGTTCCAGAACGCACGGTTGGCGATGGTCACTTGCGCGTATTGAGCTGACCCTGAACCGCTGAGCTGCAAATCATAAATATCATTGGCGTCCTCGATGATGCCGCTGCCCAGGCTGAAGCCGACAATAAAGTCTTCGAGGTCAGTCGGCGTCACCAGCATCACGGCTTGGCTGATGCCGTTATAGGCAATCGCCAACGCGACTTCTTCGGCCAGCGCTGTGCTGTCCGATTCCGAATATTCAAGATTGCTGTAGCTATAGGTCTGGCTGGCGGCGGGCGCGGGCGTTTCGAGGGCAGGCGCCGCGCAGGCAGGGCGCTTGGCTTTCATGGCATCACCGACGGTTTGGTCAGCTTTAAGACTAGGCGCGGCAAACTGTCGCGTCTAATCGCTATTACTGATGTGCCGATAGATGCCGTCGATCAAGCTTGGGTCAACGATTGTTGATAGATCGCAAAGCAAGCTTCTGCCAAAGCCGAGCGTGGAGCACTGCGACGCATGATCAACCCCAGCCGGCCGAGCGTCTGGGCATTTGCAATCGGTTGCAGGCGCAAGTGCTCGGTCAGGCCTTCGAGACCACCCTCCAGCGGCATCACCGCACAACACAGGCCGCCATGCACAGCTTGTAACAGTTGATGCACGGCGTCGGTCTGTAACAGGGGCTGCGGGGTGAGGCCACGGCTGTGGAAGTTGTGATCGATGGACTGGCGAAAGTGCATGCCGCTGGTGAGCATGCCCAGCGGCAATTCGATCAGCGACTCCCAACTCAGCGGCGCCTCGCCAAAGCTGAAGAATCGCTGATCGTAGAGCAGACCCATGCGGGTTTCGCTGAAGGCCAGCGAGTCGAAGTGTTCGCCGTCCAGGCGTTCCAGATAGGAAACTCCCAGATCCAGACGATTGTTCGCCAATTGTTCGAGGATCTGTTCGGAGCTGAGCGCCGACAGTTCAAAGCGCAGGTTCGGGTGTTCGGCGTGCAGGCGTTGCATCAACGGCAGCGGATCGAAGCTCGACAGCGGCACCACTCCCAAACGCAAAGTCCCCACCAGATTGCCGCGACAGGCCGCTGCCTCGGCGTACAAGCCGTCATAGGCGGCCAACACGGTCCGCGCCCAGGCCAGCACGCGTTCGCCCGGCGCGGTGAAGCCCTCGAAGCGTTGCCCGCGATTGACCAGTGGCAGCTCAAGCTCTTCTTCAAGGCTGCGCAGGCGCATGGACAGCGTCGGCTGGGTGATGTGACAACGCGCGGCGGCCTGGCCGAAGTGCCGGGTTTCGTCGAGAGCGATCAGGAATTTCAGCTGCTTGATGTCCATCTTCGCTCCAGGGGTCGGGAAGCTACGGATTCTATCGCAAGCGGGGTCATTGGTCGGGTTGGATTCGCAAGTGACGGCGGTGGTCTAGGCTTTTGTGTCTGGAACAATCAATTCCCAAGGAGAGCACACGATGAGCCTGTTCAGTTTTCTGAAAGAAGCTGGTGAAAAAATCCTCGATGCACTGACGCCCGACAAGGCTGAAGCCAACAGTGAAGCGTTGACCAAACACGTGCAGAGCGCGCTGACAGGGATCGACACTTCAAAGATCCAGGTCAAGGTCGAAGGCGATAAAGTCATCGCCACTGGCGAAGCAAACAGCCAGGAAGAGAAAGAAAAGATCCTCCTGGCGTTGGGCAACGTTGCCGGTGTCAGCGCTGTTGACGACCAGATCACTGTTACTGGACCTGTGGTCGTGGCCGCCAAGTTCGTCGTGGTCGAGAAGGGCGACACCTTGAGCGCCATTTCCCTGCGTGTGTATGGCAATGCCAACCTGTACAACAAAATCTTCGAGGCGAACAAACCGATGCTCAAGGATGTGAACAAGATCTATCCGGGGCAGTCGTTGCGGATTCCCGAGTAAAAACAAAACCCGTGGCAAGGGAGCTTGCTCCCGCTGGCGTGCGAAGCACTCCCAATCCGGCTGATGTGTTCTTTCTGATAGATCATGTCAGCTGAAGTGCGCCTGCTGCGCAGCCGAGCGGGAGCAAGCTCCCTCGCCACAAGGTCTCAAAGCCCGGCAATCAAATCCCGATAATCCTCAACTGCCGCAAACTCCGCCGTATCCCTCGGCCCTTGTCGGCTGTCCGGTTCTTTTACGGCCAGCAAATGCGCCACGCCAAAGTTTCGCGCACTGCGCAGGATCGACAGGGTGTCATCGATGAACAGACTGCGCGCCGGGTCGAAGTCGATGTCGGCCTGCAACGCCTCCCAGAACTGCGGGTTTTCCTTGGGGAAACCGTAATCGTGTGAGCTGATCAACCGCTCGAAGTAGGGCGCCAGTTCGATTTTTTCCAGTTTCAAGGACAGCGAATCGCGGTGTGCGTTGGTGATCAGCACCACGCGTTTGCCGGCCTGTTTGATCGCCGCCAGGAACGTGTCCGCGTCCGGGCGCAGGGCGATCAGATGAGCGGTTTCCAGTTTCAGGTCGCGCACCGACAGTTTCAGTTCGGCGCTCCAGAAATCCAGGCAGTACCACTGCAACTGACCGGCATGGCGCTCGAACAACGGTTGCAACTCCATCTCGGCCATGGCCCGGCTCACGCCGTGCAGGTCTGCATAACGCTGGGGCAAATGCTCCAGCCAGAAGTGGTTATCGAAATGCAGGTCCAGCAGCGTGCCATCCATATCCAGCAGAACGGTGTCGATGTCGCGCCAGGGCAGCAGGGACATAAAAAACTTCTCCAGCGGTAAAAAGATATCCGAGGTAAACAATCAGGATAGGCCGGGTATAGTAACCCGTTCACGCCAAGGAGCCGCTCATGCGCCAGAAACCCACCATCCTCGCCCGCGAGATTGTCGCCACCAGCCGTTTGTTCTGCGTTGAGGAGCTGAAACTGCGCTTTTCCAATGGCGTTGAGCGCACCTATGAGCGATTGGTTGGAAAGGGTGCAGGGTATGGCGCGGTGATGATCGTGGCGATGCTCGATGCCGATCACGCGGTGCTGGTCGAGGAGTATTGCGGTGGCACGGATGCGTACGAATTATCGCTGCCCAAAGGCCTGATCGAGCCGGGCGAAGACGTACTCGCAGCAGCTGAGCGCGAGCTCAAGGAAGAGGCAGGTTTTGGCGCGCGGCAATTGGAGCATCTGACCGAGTTGTCGCTGTCGCCCGGCTACATGAGCCAGAAAATCCAGGTGGTGCTGGCCACCGATCTCTACGAAGAGCGTCTGGAAGGTGACGAACCGGAGCCGATGGGCCTGGGCAAAGTCAACCTGCGCGAGTTGTCGGCGCTGGCGCAAAACCCGCAATTTACCGAAGGCCGTGCCTTGGCGGCGCTGTATCTGGCCCGTGATCTTTTGACTCAGCGTGGAGTGTTTTTGCCATGACGTTCCCTCACCCATTGATGGCCCCCGTGATTGAACTGGCCCTGAAGGCCGGTGAAGCGATCCTGCCGTTTTGGCGAACTGGCACAGCGGTGACGGCCAAATCCGATGACTCGCCTGTCACGGCGGCAGACCTGGCGGCTCATCATCTGATTCTGGCTGGGCTGACGGCGTTGGACCCGAGCATTGCGGTGCTGTCAGAGGAGGATGCCAATATCCCGCAAAGCGTGCGTGCGGGATGGCAGCGTTGGTGGCTGGTCGATCCGCTGGACGGCACCAAGGAGTTCATTGCCGGCAGCGAAGAGTTCACCGTGAACATTGCCCTGATTGAAAACGGCCAAGTGGTGTTCGGCGTGGTGTCGATGCCGACCAATGGACGCTTCTATGTCGGCGGTGCCGGGCTCGGCGCGTGGCGGGGTGATAAAGGCGCTACGCCGGTGGCGATCCAGGTGCGCGATGCCTTGGCTCCCGGTCAGCCGTTCACCGTGGTTGCCAGTCGCCGCCATACCAGCCCGGAACAGGAGCGTTTGTTGGCAGGGTTGAGCGCCAGCCTTGGCGAATTGCAACTGGCCAACATCGGCAGCTCGCTGAAGTTTTGTCTGTTGGCTGAAGGCGCAGCGGATTTTTACCCGCGTCTGGCACCGACTTCGCAATGGGATACCGCGGCGGCGCAAGGTGTGCTTGAAGGCGCGGGCGGTGAGGTGCTGGATTTGAGCGGCGCGCGGTTCTGTTATCCGGCGCGGGAATCGCTGTTGAATGAGTTCTTCCTGGCGTTGCCGGCGAAGGCAGCATGGCGCGAGCGGTTGCTGGAACTCGCGCGCTCCTGAGTTTCAAGTTTACTTGTGGCGAGGGAGCTTGCTCCCGCTGGGTCGCGAAGCGGCCCCATTTCCGTTGTTTACGGCTGCTGCGCAGCCGAGCGGGAGCAAGCTCCCTCGCCACAGGGTTGTTCATTGCCCGCAAGTTTAACGGTGCAATACATATTGTCCGGTAAACCTCACAGCATCCTCATCACGGCCTTCATTGAAGACCCGCGTATGCAGCGTCAATCGCGCTCGGCTGTATCGCTGGAACGTGGTCAGGAATTTCTTCCAGATCACCGGATCCGGCGCCTGGCAAATGACATTGGCATCCCCCGTCACCGGCAGCGGATAACTGATCTGCCCTTCCTGAATCACGATGTGCCCGTCGGTGATGCCTTCTTCCTTGAGGCGCAAATGCAGCCAGCCCCAACCGGCCAGCACGGCGCCGCAATACAAGCTGCCGCCGAACATGGTGCTCTTGTGGTTGACGTTGGCGTCCAGTGGCAAGTGCAGGCGCAGTTGCTGATCGTGCCAGTCGAGCACCTTGAGGCCCATATCCCGGGTGAGGGGGATGTCGTGGTGGAGGACGGATTCCAGTTGACGACTTTCGCGGCTCATTCAGGGCCTCTTATTGGCAGTTGATGGTTTGACGAGGCTCAATCGAGGTCGTCGGTGTGGCTGGCGGCACCGCTGTCGGCGAAGCTCAGACCGTGTTTGCGCAGTTTGTCGTGCAAGGTCTTGCGCGGAATGCCAAGGGCTTCGGCAACGCTGCGCACCGAGCTGTGCGAGCGCGCCAGTTCCGCGGCAATCAGGGTTTTCTCGAAGTTTTCCACTTGCTCGCTCAAGCCTCCGCTGACCATTTCAACCACGGTCCCGACGGCGCCCTGCGGCTCATTGTTGTCCAGTGCCAGTTCCAGGCCGAGGGCGAAGCGTTCGGCAGCGTTTTGCAGTTCGCGCACATTGCCGGGCCAGGTGTGGCGCAACAGCAGTGCACGTTGCCCCGGCTGCAGTTCATGGGGCGGCAAGCCATGGCGAGCGCTGGCTTCATCGGCAAAATGCTGGAACAGCACCAGCGCATCTTCACCGCGCTCGCGCAGCGGTGGAATGCGCAGCGGCGCGACGTTCAGGCGGTAATACAGGTCGGCGCGGAAACGGCCCTGATCGGCTGATTGCCGCAGGTCTTCCTTGGTGGCGGCGATGATGCGGATGTCCAGCGGGATCAATTGATTGCCGCCCAGGCGTTCGACCACCCGCTCTTGCAGCAGACGCAGCAGTTTTACCTGCACATCCAGGCTCATGCTTTCGATTTCATCGAGGAACAGCGTGCCGCCGTTGGCGAATTCGAACTTGCCGATGCGACGCTTTTGCGCGCCGGTGAAAGCGCCCGGTTCATGGCCGAACAGTTCACTTTCGACCACCGATTCGGCCAGCGCCCCGGCATTGATCGCCACGAACGGGCCGTTACGCCGGCTCGACAGGTCGTGCAGCGCCCGCGCGACGACTTCCTTGCCGGCTCCGGTTTCGCCGAGGATCAGCACGTCAGCCTTGGTCGCCGCCAATGCGCCGATCTGCTCGCGCAGGCGCAGCATCGACGGCGAATGCCCGACCAGGCGAGTGCTCAGCTCATTGCGATCGCTCAGTGCCAGACGCAGGCTGCGGTTATCCAGCACCAACCGGCGCAGGGCCAGGGCGCGGCGCACGCTGTCGAGCAGGGCGTCGCTGGCGAAGGGTTTTTCCAGGAAGTCATAAGCCCCGGCGCGCATGGCTTGCACCGCCAGCGGCACGTCGCCGTGACCGGTAATCAACAGTACCGGCAGCTCCGGGTCCTGGGCGTGCAGTTCGGTCAGCAGTTCGAGACCGTCCATGCCCGGCATGCGAATGTCGCTGACCACCACACCCGGCCAGTCACGTTCCAGTTGCCCGGCCAGGCCCTTGGCTTCGGCCAGCGGCAGGATTTTCAGGCCGGCCAGATCGAGGGTCTGGCTCAAGGCCTGGCGCAGGTGGGGATCGTCGTCGATCAACACGACCTGAATGCGATTGTCGATGGTCATGCACTTCGGTCCTCGGACGGTTGCAGGCTCACACCGGGTGCGCCTGCGCGTAGCTTCAGGGTAATCAGCGCGCCGCCCTCCTTGTGGTTGGCGAACGACAGTTCACCACCGAAGGCGCGCATCAGCGTCTCGCAAATGGCCAGGCCCAGGCCAAGCCCCTGAGTACGGGTCTTGGTGGTGTAGAAGGGTTCGCTGGCGCGACCAAGGGCTTCCATGCAAAAGCCGGGGCCGTTGTCGCGAATGTACAGGTGGACGCCATCGGCAGTGGTCTGGGCACTCAGCCATAGTTTGCGTGGCGGACCTTTTTCCGTGAGGGCGTCGAGTGCATTGGCCAGCAGGTTGCCGAGCACTTGGCGCAGACGGGTTTCACCGGCTTCGACCCACAATGTCGCGGCAGGCAAGTCGCGGATCAACTCGACTTCCATGCTGCGTCGACGCTTGGCCAGCAAGGCCAGGGCATCGTCCAGCGCCGGTTGCAAGGCCACGCTTTCCGGCGCGTGGCGGTCGCGACGGGCGAAGGCCCGCAAGTGAGCGATAATCGACGCCATGCGCCCGGTCAGTTCGCTGATCAACTTGAGGTTGCCGCGGGCATCTTCGGTGCGTTGATGGTCGAGCAACACTTCGGCGTTTTCCGCGTAGCTGCGAATGGCGGCCAGCGGTTGATTGAGTTCGTGGCTGATACTCGCTGACATGGTGCCCAGCGCCGAGAGTTTGCCGGCCTGCACCAGGTCATCCTGGGCGCGCACCAGGTCCTGCTGAGCCTGCTCGCGTTCCAGCACTTCCTGTTTCAGGCGACGGTTGAGGCCTTCCAGATCGCTGGTTCGCTCGGCCACCCGACCTTCCAGTTCGCGCCGGGCCTTGGCTTCGAACGCGATACGTTCCAGGTAGTGACGGCGACGCTGCATCATCAGGCCGAGCAGCAGCATCAACACCAACAGCGTGGCGCCGCCGATGGCCACGACGGTGCGCACCGGGCGGTCGATCAGGGTGCGAGGGGCGAGGATGCTGACGTTCCAGCCGGTTTCTGCAATCGCTTGGGACTGGGTCAGCCAGGCGTTTGGATTGAGTTTCAACGGTCGCGGATCACGGGTTGGATAGGGCTGGATCGCGCTGATTGCCTTGCGCTCTTCTTCGCTCAGCGGTCGGGTCGCGCGAAAGCGCCATTCCGGCCGCGACGTAAGGATCACCACGCCGTTGTGATCGGTCAGCAGCAGTTGTTCAGGGGTTTTGCCCCACAGGCTTTCGGTGTGGTCGAGGTCGACCTTGACCACCAGCACACCGGTGATTTTCTCGCCATTGCGCACCGCTGCGGCGAAGAAATAGCCGCGTTTGGCCGAGGTGGTGCCCAGCCCGAAGAAACGTCCCAGGCGCCCTGCCATCGCTTCGCTGAAGTACGGGCGGAAGGAGAAATTGCGCCCGACGAAACTGTCGTGCTTGTCCCAGTTGGAGGCGGCCAGCGTCTTGCCCGTGGTGTCCATCAGGTACATGACTTCGGCGCCGGTCTGCGTGCTGATGTTTTTCAGCAGACGATTGGCATTGCCCTGGGTGACGCTATCGTCGGGAGCGCCGAGTACGGCGCGCAGGGCCGGCAGATCGCCGAGAATCTGTGGCAATACTTCGTAGCGGTGCAAAGTGCCCAGCAGGTTGGCGACGTACAGGTCGAGGGTCTGGCGATTTTGCCCGGCCAGTTCGCTGCGGTAGTAGCGCTCGGCCAGATGCTCGAGCGGCCACAGCAACGGCGCCAGGCACAATGCCAGCAGCGCCAGGCTGCGCCAGCGGGGTCTGCGGGGGAGGGTCGGAGTCATGAGCATCGAGCGCCTGTGGATATCGACGCATTATGCCTAGGCAAAGACGTCGGCGTCCTTGAAGAGTGTTGCATTCTGATCCCTGGGCGACAGTTGTGGTGCGCAGTCCAGTTGCCAATCGATGGCCAGGTCCGGGTCGTTCCAGCGGATGCTGTGTTCGGCGGCCGGGTTGTAATAGTCAGTGGTTTTGTAGAGGCACTCGGCAACCTCGCTCAACGCCACCAGGCCGTGAGCAAAACCTTCGGGAATCCACAGTTGGCGACGGTTTTCGGCGGACAGGCGCACCGCAATCCACTTGCCGAAGTGGGGCGAGCTGCGGCGGATGTCCACAGCCACGTCGAGCATTTCGCCAATGACCACGCGCACCAATTTGCCCTGAGTGTTTTGCAACTGGTAATGCAGGCCTCGAAGTACGCCTTTCTTCGAGCGGGAATGATTGTCCTGGACGAACGTGGGGGCCAGCCCCGTTGCTTGCTGAAAAGCGCGGGTGTTGAAGCTCTCGAAAAAAAAGCCGCGCTCATCGCCCATGACGGTGGGTTCAAGGATCAGCACACCGGGCAGGTCGGTGGTGACGGCTTTCATGGCTTTCTCCAGAAATGGGCTAATGCCCGACATTCTTGCGCAAGGGGCCGATCGAAGCGAGGGGTGGGGGTTGCGTATCGTCTTCGGCAGTGGCGATATAGGCGCCTAAAAACATTTCAGGGGTCGTTGTATGCCGCTCGCCACGTTGATTCATCGCGCCAGTTTGCCCAGCCCGCAAGTGTCTGCGGAGCAAGCGCTAGAGCTGTTGCAGGAGCATTACGGACTGAGCGGCAGATTGCAGGCCCTTGGCAGCCAGCAGGACCTCAACTACCGCGTCGATAGCGAGCAGGGCCGGTTTGTTCTGAAAATCTGTCGCGGAGACTACTCGGCACTGGAGTTACAGGCCCAGCATGCCGGGCTCAAACATTTGGCGCAGCACCCCGACGTGCATGTGCCACGAGTGATCGCTGCCAAAAACGGTGCGGATCTACTCTCGTTGAATGTCGCGGGCCAGGCGGTACATGTGCGCCTGCTGGACTACATCGAAGGCCAGTCGCTGACCCACCTCGAATACTTCAACTCCACGGTGGTGGCCGGTTTCGGTCGCTTGTGCGGCGAGATGGACCTGGCACTGGCGGATTTCGACCATCCGGGGCTGGTGCGCACGCTGCAATGGGATGCGCGCCACGCGCAGGCCCTGATCGCGCATTTGTTGCCGGTCATCCAGGACGACAACCAGCGCCGGCTGATCGCCGAAGCCGCGGAACAGGCAGAACGCCGTCTGCAACCCCTGGAAGACAAGCTGCCTGTGCAAGCCATTCACATGGACATCACCGATGACAACGTGGTGTGGCAGCGTGATGCCCAGCGTCATTGGCAGTTGCAAGGCGTGATCGATTTCGGCGATCTGGTGCGCACCTGGCGCATCACTGACTTGTCGGTGACTTGCGCGGCGCTGTTGCATCACGGCGAAGGCGATCCGTTCTGCATACTGCCGGCGGTGCAGGCCTATCATGCGGTGAATCCGCTGACCCACGAGGAGTTGCTGGCGTTGTGGCCGCTGATCGTCGCCCGTGCCGCGGTATTGGTACTCAGCGGTGAACAGCAGGTCAGCATCGATCCGGGCAACACCTACAGCCGCGATAATTTGAGCCACGAGTGGGAGATTTTCCGCGTGGCGACTTCGGTGCCGCTGGCGCTGATGGAAGCGGCCATCCTGACGGCGGTTGGCCAGAACCTGCCGGACATTGGCAGTGAAGGTTTTGCGCCGTTGCTGCCAAGCCTGGTCGGGCGTGAATTTGCCTTGATTGACCTGGGCGTTCTCAGCCCGCACTTCGAAGCGGGGAACTGGGAACAAGCAGGCACCGATCAGCGATTGCTCGACGAAGCTGCCGCCGTCCACGGTCTGGCGGCCAGTCGGTACGGGCAATACCGGTTGTCCCGCACCCGTCCGGATTGCGCCGCCGAACCGGACACTTGCCCGTTGCACGTCGAGTTGCGGGTGCCTGCGGGCACGACGATCGAGGCACCCTTTGCCGGCGTGGTTCACCAGCCGTTGCCGGATGTGCTGCAACTCGACGGTCCGCAACTGTGCGTGCGGCTCTGGGGTGTCACGCCGTCATTGCATGCAGGTGCGGCATTGGTCAAAGGCCAGGTGTTGGGCTCGGTCAGCGGACCGCTGATCGTGCAGTTGTGCCGAGGGTCTTCGTTCAGTGCGCCGTTGTTTTGCACGCCGTCGCGTGCGGCCGCGTGGCAGGCATTGTGTCCGTCACCGGCAGCATTGCTGGGCCTGGCCTGTGATGCGCAAATAGAGCTCGACTCGCAAACCCTGCTGGCCCGCCGCGACGCCAGTTTCGCCCGCACACAAAAACACTATTACGTCGACCCGCCGCGTATCGAGCGCGGCTGGCGCAATCACCTGATCGACATGCAGGGCCGTTCCTACCTCGACATGCTCAACAACGTCGCGGTGCTCGGCCACGGTCATCCACGCATGGCCGCGGTCGCCAGCCGTCAGTGGTCGCTGCTCAACACCAACTCGCGGTTCAACTATGCCGCGGTCGCGGAGTTTTCCGAGCGATTGCTGAAACTGGCGCCGGATTCCATGGACCGCGTGTTCCTGGTGAACAGCGGGAGCGAGGCCAATGATCTGGCGATCCGTCTGGCATGGGCTTACAGCGGCGGTCGCGACATGCTCAGCGTGCTTGAGGCCTATCACGGCTGGACGGTGGGTGCTGACGCGGTGTCGACGTCGATTGCCGACAATCCCAAGGCCTTGAGCAGCCGTCCGGACTGGGTGCATCCGGTGACCGCCCCGAATACCTACCGCGGCGAATTCCGTGGGCCGGACAGCGCGCCGGACTACGTGCGCAGCGTCGAACACAACCTGGCGAAAATCGCCGAACAGAAGCGCCAACTGGCCGGTTTCATTTGCGAGCCGGTGTATGGCAATGCCGGCGGTATCTCGCTACCGCCGGGTTACTTGAAGCAGGTTTACGCAATGGTTCGCGCCCAGGGCGGTGTGTGCATCGCCGACGAAGTGCAGGTCGGCTACGGCCGCATGGGCCATTTCTTCTGGGGGTTCGAAGAGCAGGGCGTGGTGCCGGACATCATCACCATGGCCAAGGGCATGGGCAACGGCCAGCCCTTGGGCGCGGTGATCACTCGCCGGGAAATCGCCGAAGCGCTGGAGGCCGAGGGCTATTTCTTCTCATCGGCGGGCGGCAGTCCGGTCAGTTGCCAGGTCGGCATGGCGGTGCTGGATGTCATGGAGGAAGAAAAACTCTGGGAAAACGCCCAGGTCGTTGGCGGGTACTTCAAGGAACGCCTTGAAGCGCTGATCGATATTCATCCGTTGGTGGGTGCCGTGCATGGGTCCGGGTTTTATCTGGGGGTCGAGTTGATCCGCAATCGCGAGACCCTGGAGCCGGCCACCGAAGAAACCACGGCGCTGTGCGATCGTTTGCGTGAGCTGGGGATTTTCATGCAGCCGACCGGTGATTTCCTCAACGTCCTGAAGATCAAGCCGCCGATGGTGACTTCGCGCCAGAGCGTGGATTTCTTTGTCGACATGCTCTCGAGGGTGTTGTCGGAAGGCCTGTAAACACGGCCCCCTGTAGGAGCGAGCCTGCTCGCGATGAGGTTGTGACAGTCACAGAATTCGTGGCTGAAAAACCGCTATCGCGAGCAGGCTCGCTCCTACAGTTTTTGGGGTTTTAGTTCGATTGTTATCGGGTTTAAGTGGGTATTTTTAGACGTAAGGCATATTTATCGCTTTAAAAGCAGATTTTTATCGGATATAAAGTCGCCATTGCCAGGGCGTGGATCAACCATGCCCGAACGTCACGCACTTGCCCGGAGATGATCCATGAGCCGTATCGTTACCGTCGCCGCCACTCAGATGGCCTGTTCCTGGGACCTTGAAGGCAACATCGAAGTGGCTGAACGGCTGGTCCGTGAAGCCGCCGCCAAAGGTGCACAGATCATCCTGATCCAGGAACTGTTCGAGGCGCCGTACTTCTGCCAGAAGCCCAATCCGGATTACCTGCAACTGGCTACGACGGTGGAAGACAACGTCGCGATCAAGCATTTCCAGAAAGTCGCCAGGGAACTGCAAGTGGTGCTGCCGATCAGCTTCTACGAATTGGCCGGTCGCGCGCGTTTCAACAGCATCGCAATCATCGATGCCGACGGCAGCAACCTCGGGATTTATCGTAAAAGCCACATTCCGGACGGTCCCGGGTATCACGAGAAGTATTACTTCAACCCGGGTGATACCGGCTTCAAGGTGTGGAACACCCGCTACGCGAAAATCGGCGTGGGCATCTGCTGGGATCAGTGGTTCCCTGAAGCTGCGCGCAGCATGGCGTTGCAAGGTGCGGAAATCCTGTTCTACCCGACCGCCATCGGCAGCGAACCGCACGACAAGACCATTTCGTCCCGTGATCACTGGCAGCGTGTGCAACAGGGCCACGCCGGCGCCAACCTGATGCCGCTGATTGCCAGTAACCGCATTGGCAACGAGGAACAGGACGGCTACGACATCACGTTCTACGGCTCGTCGTTTATCGCCAACCAATTCGGCGAGAAGGTGCAAGAACTCAACGAGACCGAAGAGGGCGTACTGGTCCACAGTTTCGACCTCGACAAACTCGAACACACTCGCAGCGCCTGGGGTTCCTTCCGCGACCGCCGTCCGAACCTGTATGGTGCTATCAAAACCCTCGACGGATCCCTGGAGTCCTGACTGCCATGACCACTTTGAACAGCACCCCTCGCGCAGACGGCTTCTACATGCCGGCCGAGTGGGCACCGCAAACCCAGACCTGGATGGTCTGGCCCGAGCGCCCGGACAACTGGCGCCTGGGCGGCAAACCGGCGCAAGCCGCGCACGTCGCGGTAGCCAAGGCCATTGCCCGTTTCGAACCCGTGACCGTGGCGGTTTCCGCCGGCCAGTATGAAAACGCCCGCGCCCGCCTGGACGTGCCGAATATCCGCGTTGTCGAGATGTCCAGCGACGACGCCTGGGTCCGCGATACCGGCCCGACATTCGTCATCAACAACAACGGCGAAGTCCGTGGCGTGAACTGGGATTTCAACGCCTGGGGCGGTTTTGACGGTGGCCTGTATTCGCCATGGAATCGCGACTCGCAGGTGGGCGGCAAGATCCTCGAGATCGAGCGCAGCCCGCGCTATCGCACCGAAGGCTTTGTGCTCGAAGGTGGTTCGATCCACGTTGACGGCGAAGGCACGTTGATCACCACCGAAGAATGCCTGCTCAACCGCAATCGCAATCCGCACATGAACCGCGCGGAAATCGAAGCGGTGCTCAGTGCCAACCTGGCTGTGGATAAAATCATCTGGCTGCCGGACGGTCTGTTCAACGATGAAACCGACGGCCATGTGGATAACTTCTGCTGCTACGTGCGTCC
>NZ_RCNW01000172.1:0-3219 GCF_004307605.1 Pseudomonas sp. Sample_24 | reverse complement strand
CGAATTTTCGGCGAATGTCGTCTTCACAGTATAACCAGATTGCTTGGGGTTATATGGTCAAGTGAAGAAGCGCATACGGTGGATGCCTTGGCAGTCAGAGGCGATGAAAGACGTGGTAGCCTGCGAAAAGCTTCGGGGAGTCGGCAAACAGACTTTGATCCGGAGATGTCTGAATGGGGGAACCCAGCCATCATAAGATGGTTATCTTGTACTGAATACATAGGTGCAAGAGGCGAACCAGGGGAACTGAAACATCTAAGTACCCTGAGGAAAAGAAATCAACCGAGATTCCCTTAGTAGTGGCGAGCGAACGGGGACTAGCCCTTAAGTTGATTTGAGATTAGCGGAACGCTCTGGAAAGTGCGGCCATAGTGGGTGATAGCCCTGTACGCGAAAATCTCTTATCAATGAAATCGAGTAGGACGGAGCACGAGAAACTTTGTCTGAATATGGGGGGACCATCCTCCAAGGCTAAATACTACTGACTGACCGATAGTGAACTAGTACCGTGAGGGAAAGGCGAAAAGAACCCCGGAGAGGGGAGTGAAATAGATCCTGAAACCGTATGCGTACAAGCAGTGGGAGCCCACTTTGTTGGGTGACTGCGTACCTTTTGTATAATGGGTCAGCGACTTATTTTCAGTGGCGAGCTTAACCGAATAGGGGAGGCGTAGCGAAAGCGAGTCTTAATAGGGCGTCTAGTCGCTGGGAATAGACCCGAAACCGGGCGATCTATCCATGGGCAGGTTGAAGGTTAGGTAACACTGACTGGAGGACCGAACCGACTACCGTTGAAAAGTTAGCGGATGACCTGTGGATCGGAGTGAAAGGCTAATCAAGCTCGGAGATAGCTGGTTCTCCTCGAAAGCTATTTAGGTAGCGCCTCATGTATCACTGTAGGGGGTAGAGCACTGTTTCGGCTAGGGGGTCATCCCGACTTACCAAACCGATGCAAACTCCGAATACCTACAAGTGCCGAGCATGGGAGACACACGGCGGGTGCTAACGTCCGTCGTGAAAAGGGAAACAACCCAGACCGTCAGCTAAGGTCCCAAAGTTATGGTTAAGTGGGAAACGATGTGGGAAGGCTTAGACAGCTAGGAGGTTGGCTTAGAAGCAGCCACCCTTTAAAGAAAGCGTAATAGCTCACTAGTCGAGTCGGCCTGCGCGGAAGATGTAACGGGGCTCAAACCATACACCGAAGCTACGGGTATCACTTAGGTGATGCGGTAGAGGAGCGTTCTGTAAGCCTGTGAAGGTGAGTTGAGAAGCTTGCTGGAGGTATCAGAAGTGCGAATGCTGACATGAGTAACGACAATGGGTGTGAAAAACACCCACGCCGAAAGACCAAGGTTTCCTGCGCAACGTTAATCGACGCAGGGTTAGTCGGTCCCTAAGGCGAGGCTGAAAAGCGTAGTCGATGGAAAACAGGTTAATATTCCTGTACTTCTGGTTATTGCGATGGAGGGACGGAGAAGGCTAGGCCAGCTTGGCGTTGGTTGTCCAAGTTTAAGGTGGTAGGCTGGAATCTTAGGTAAATCCGGGATTCTAAGGCCGAGAGCTGATGACGAGTGTTCTTTTAGAACACGAAGTGGTTGATGCCATGCTTCCAAGAAAAGCTTCTAAGCTTCAGGTAACCAGGAACCGTACCCCAAACCGACACAGGTGGTTGGGTAGAGAATACCAAGGCGCTTGAGAGAACTCGGGTGAAGGAACTAGGCAAAATGGCACCGTAACTTCGGGAGAAGGTGCGCCGGTGAGGGTGAAGGACTTGCTCCGTAAGCCCACGCCGGTCGAAGATACCAGGCCGCTGCGACTGTTTATTAAAAACACAGCACTCTGCAAACACGAAAGTGGACGTATAGGGTGTGACGCCTGCCCGGTGCCGGAAGGTTAATTGATGGGGTTAGCTAACGCGAAGCTCTTGATCGAAGCCCCGGTAAACGGCGGCCGTAACTATAACGGTCCTAAGGTAGCGAAATTCCTTGTCGGGTAAGTTCCGACCTGCACGAATGGCGTAACGATGGCGGCGCTGTCTCCACCCGAGACTCAGTGAAATTGAAATCGCTGTGAAGATGCAGTGTATCCGCGGCTAGACGGAAAGACCCCGTGAACCTTTACTATAGCTTTGCACTGGACTTTGAATTTGCTTGTGTAGGATAGGTGGGAGGCTTTGAAGCGTGGACGCCAGTTCGCGTGGAGCCATCCTTGAAATACCACCCTGGCAACTTTGAGGTTCTAACTCAGGTCCGTTATCCGGATCGAGGACAGTGTATGGTGGGTAGTTTGACTGGGGCGGTCTCCTCCTAAAGAGTAACGGAGGAGTACGAAGGTGCGCTCAGACCGGTCGGAAATCGGTCGTAGAGTATAAAGGCAAAAGCGCGCTTGACTGCGAGACAGACACGTCGAGCAGGTACGAAAGTAGGTCTTAGTGATCCGGTGGTTCTGTATGGAAGGGCCATCGCTCAACGGATAAAAGGTACTCCGGGGATAACAGGCTGATACCGCCCAAGAGTTCATATCGACGGCGGTGTTTGGCACCTCGATGTCGGCTCATCACATCCTGGGGCTGAAGCCGGTCCCAAGGGTATGGCTGTTCGCCATTTAAAGTGGTACGCGAGCTGGGTTTAGAACGTCGTGAGACAGTTCGGTCCCTATCTGCCGTGGACGTTTGAGATTTGAGAGGGGCTGCTCCTAGTACGAGAGGACCGGAGTGGACGAACCTCTGGTGTTCCGGTTGTCACGCCAGTGGCATTGCCGGGTAGCTATGTTCGGAATAGATAACCGCTGAAAGCATCTAAGCGGGAAACTAGCCTCAAGATGAGATCTCACTGGAACCTTGAGTTCCCTGAAGGGCCGTCGAAGACTACGACGTTGATAGGTTGGGTGTGTAAGCGCTGTGAGGCGTTGAGCTAACCAATACTAATTGCCCGTGAGGCTTGACCATATAACACCCAAGCAATTTGCTGACCTGAAAAGGCACCAGATTGCGGTGTGTGAAGACGAAACGAACCGAAAGTTCGAGAAACAAACACACAAACTATCGCATACCCATTCGCTGGAGCGTGAGCCGCAAGGCAAACGAGCTGGCTACCGAATTTCTTGACGACCATAGAGCATTGGAACCACCTGATCCCATCCCGAACTCAGCAGTGAAACGATGCATCGCCGATGGTAGTGTGGGGTTTCCCCATGTGAGAGTAGGTCATCGTCAAGATT
>NZ_RCNW01000535.1:0-3237 GCF_004307605.1 Pseudomonas sp. Sample_24 | reverse complement strand
AAAGCATAAGGAAAAGACCCAGAGCCTCCTCCAGGGCGCGACCGGTCGTTAACACTCCCTACCCATGATCCGACTTGAAAGCATCCTGACCCCCGGCCGTTCCCTGGTGAACGTGCCGGGCGGCAGTAAAAAGAAAGCCCTCGAGCAAATTGCCAACCTCATCCATCGCGAAGTGCCGGATCTGGCCATGCAGGATGTCTTCGAGAGCCTGGTCGCCCGTGAAAAACTCGGTTCAACCGGTTTTGGCAACGGTATCGCCATCCCCCACTGTCGCCTCAAGGGCTGTCATTCACCCATCAGTGCCTTGATGCACCTTGATGCCCCCATCGATTTCGATGCCATCGACGGCGCACCGGTTGACCTGCTGTTCGTTCTGCTGGTCCCGGAAGCCGCTACCGATGCGCACCTGGAACTTTTACGCCAGATCGCCAGCATGCTCGACCGCAAGGAAGTGCGTGAAAAACTGCGCAGCGCGCCGAGCAATGAAGCCTTGTATCAGGTAGTCCTGGACGAGCAAAACGGTCATTAATCATGCGCTTGATCATCGTCAGCGGACGCTCCGGCTCAGGTAAAAGTACTGCCCTCGATGTGCTTGAGGACAATGGCTATTACTGCATCGACAACCTGCCTGCCGGGTTGCTGCCCGAGTTGGCCGAGCGCGCATTGATCCATACCGAACTGGTGCAACCACTGGTTGCCGTATCCATCGACGCGCGTAACTTGCCGAGTCACCTGTCGCGGTTCCCCGAACTGCTCGAAGAAGTCCGCAGCCGGCATATCCAGTGCGATGTCCTGTACCTGGACGCCGACGAAGAAACCTTGCTCAAACGCTTTTCCGAAACCCGTCGTCGCCACCCATTGAGCAGCGCCAATCGCTCGTTGGCCGAGGCCATCAGTGATGAAACCAGCCTGCTCGGGCCGATTGCCGACCTTGCCGATCTCAAGGTAAATACCACCAACCTGAACCTGTATCAGCTGCGCGATACGATCAAGCTGCGCCTGCTGAACCAGCCGGAACCCGGCACGGCATTCCTGGTGGAATCTTTCGGCTTCAAGCGCGGCATGCCGGTGGACGCCGATCTGGTGTTCGATGTGCGCTGCCTGCCCAACCCCTACTGGAAGCCGGAGCTGCGCGCGCAGTCCGGCCTTGATCAACCTGTGATCGAGTACCTGGCGGCGCAACCGGATGTCGAGGAGATGTTCCAGGACATTTCCACATACTTGCTCAAATGGCTACCGCGCTTTGCGGCCAGTAACCGCGCTTACGTCACGATTGCCATCGGTTGCACCGGCGGACATCACCGCTCCGTCTACCTGACCGAACGCTTGGGCAAGACCCTGCAGCAATCCCTGAAGAACGTCCAGGTTCGCCACCGCGACCTCAGCTAAAGGATTCACATCGCGATGCCTGCTCTGGAAATCGAAATCATCAACAAGCTGGGCCTGCACGCCCGGGCATCCGCAAAATTCGTTGGGGTCGCCGGTCAGTTCAAGGACTGTACGATCAGGGTAGGCCGCACGCCGCAAACCACCGTCGACGGAAAAAGCATCATGGCCATGATGATGCTGGCTGCCGGCAAAGGTACGAGGATCTACCTGAGTACGGAAGGCGAACAGGAGCAGGAAGCGTTGGACGCCTTGGTCGCACTGATCAACAACTACTTCGACGAAGGCGAATAAGCGGCAAACCTATCGTTGACCGGCACTGCGCAATCGCGACCACGCTTGCTTCTGCCGAGTCAGGCCCATGAAAAAGGCGCGCCACCCAATGGGTGGCGCGCCTTTTTCATGGGCTGCTGAGGTTAGCTACCGGCGACTGTCATCCGCTCGATCAACACCGAACCGGTGCGAATGTTGCTGCGCAGCTCCAGGTCATTACCCACGGCAACGATCTGTTTGAACATGTCGCGCATGTTGCCGGCGATGGTCACTTCCTGGACCGCAAACTGGATCTCGCCGTTCTCGACCCAGTAGCCCGCCGCGCCGCGCGAATAATCGCCCGTCACCATGTTCAGGCCCTGGCCCATCAACTCTGTGACCAACAAGCCACGCCCCATGCGTCGCAGCAAGGCAGCCTGATCTTCGTCGCCATGGGTGACAAACAGGTTGTGCACACCGCCGGCGTTCGCGGTGCTCGGCATGCCGAGCTTGCGGCCGGAATAGGTGCCGAGGATGTAGGAAACCAATTCGCCCTTTTCGACGAACGGCTTGGCGTAGGTTGCCAGGCCATCGCCATCGAACGCGGCACTGCCCATGGCGCGCATCAGGTGCGGTCGCTCATCGATCGTCAGCCATTGCGGGAACAACTTCTGGCCGAGGGTGCCCTCAAGGAACGACGATTTGCGATACAGGCTGCCGCCGGAAATCGCCGACAGGAAACTGCCGAACAAGCCACCGGCCAATTCTGCCGAAAACAGCACTGGCACTTCGCAGGTCGGCACCGGACGCGCACCCAGGCGGCTCGCCGCTCGCTGCGCGGCACGCTGGCCGATGCTGACAGGGTCGGCCAGCAAACTGCCCTGGCGATTCACGTCGTACCAGTAATCACGCTGCATCTGGCCATCGGCCTCGGCAATCATTACGCAGCTCAGGCTGTGGCGGGTCGACGCATAACCACCGACAAAACCGTGGCTGTTGCCATAGACCCGGCAACCCTGATGCGTGCTCAGGGTGGTGCCGTCGGCATTCTTGATCCGGCTATCGGCGGCAAACGCCGCAGCTTCGCAGGCCAGCGCCTGCTCGATGGCTTGTTCCGGGGTGATGTCCCATTGGTGGAACAGGTCGAAGTCCTCCACGTCACGCGCCATCAGAGCAGCATCTGCAAGACCTGACGCTTCGTCTTCCGAGGTGTGTTTGGCAATGGCCAGCGCCGCCGCGACGGTTTCGCGAATGGCATCCGGGCCACTCGCCGAAGTGCTGGCCGAGCCCTTGCGCTGGCCAACATACAAGGTGATGCCAAAACCCTGATCACGATTGAATTCAACGGTTTCGACTTCACGCTGGCGCACCGTGGTCGACAGGCCCTGCTCCAGGGACACCGCCACTTCACAGGCACTGGCGCCCTGGCGCTTGGCTTCAGCGATGATCTGCTCGACTTGTTCCTGCAGTGCCGGCAACGCTTGTGGGCCGACGCTTTCAACTGCACTCATGCTGTTCTCCACTCAAATTCTGCTTTCGGTAACGGTCATCGAGCGACCGGGCCGGACAAGCGGCCCCCGACTGGTTATCATGGCGGCG
>NZ_RCNW01000157.1:0-3262 GCF_004307605.1 Pseudomonas sp. Sample_24 | reverse complement strand
TGACGCCGAACATCGCCATGAGCACCAACTACCTGGAAACCATCAAGATGATGGTGTCGATCGGCCTGGCCTGGAGCGTGCTGCCACGCACAATGCTCGACGATCAAGTTGCGCGGATACCTTTGCCGGGCATACAACTGTCTCGCCAGCTAGGCTATATCCTGCACACAGAACGGACGTTGTCGAATGCGGCACGGGCCTTCATGGCCTTGCTGGATGCTCAGATCGATCTGCCAGGGACTCACGGCTAACTTGTGCTACTCCTATAGAGCCGCGAAATCCCGTGCCCTATGTTCAATTCAGCCTAAGGCTTGCCAATGCCGAAATCTGTTGACCGTGTTCCGCCGATGCCGCGTATCCAGGCACTTGACCCCAAACGCTCCGAGCAGAGCTGGGAAAGTGCCCCGCAATTACTGGCAGCCCTGAACGGCGCGCGTTTGGGTGCCTGGTATTGGGACATCGAACGGGGACAGATCAGTTGGTCGCGGGGTACCCAGGCGCTGTTTGGCTTCGATCCCCGGCAACCGCTGCCGGAAGACCTCGAATACCTCGATTTGCTGCCGCCCGAAGACCGGGCGAAAACCGTGCGCGCCTTCCACGCGGTGATTGCCGGCGCACCGCTGGAACAGGCGATGCACCACCGCATTCGCTGGCCCGACGGCAGCCTGCATTGGCTGGAAATCAACGGCAGCCTGTTGCCGGACAAACACGGCCGGCCCCGGATGATCGGCGTGATCCGCGAGATCACCCACCAGCGCCAGCGCGAACAGGCGCTGAGCAGCTCGGAAAAACGTTTCGCCACACTGTTTCACCTGTGCCCGAACATGGTCCTGCTGACCCGCCAGGAAGACGGTTTGATCACCGAAGCCAATCAATATTTCGAAAGCCTGTTCGGTTGGCCGGTGCAAGATGCGATCGGCCGCACCACACTGGAACTGGGCCTGTGGGTGCACCCCGAACAACGGGCGGAGCTGGTCAAGGCCACCAAGGCCAAAGGCGAGTTGACCAGCATGGAGGTGCAATTTCGCGCCAGCAACGGGCAGATTCATGACGGTATCCTCAGCGCGCAAAAGGTCGAACTCGAAGGCCAGCCCTATTTGCTGAGCACGTTCCTCGACACCACCGACCGCAAAGCCGCCGAGCACGCGTTGAAGGACAGCCAGGAACGCCTCGACCTGGCGCTGGACTCTGCGCAACTCGGTACCTGGGACTGGCACATTCCCAGCGGCATGCTTTACGGTTCGGCCCGCGCCGCACAGTTGCACGGCCTGGACGCCAAGCCCTTCCATGAATCCTTCGACGAGTTCTTCGAAGGCGTGCCGGGCGAAGAACGCGACACCATGCGTGACGCCTATCGCAGCCTGCGCGAAGGCCCGGCCGGCAACTATCAGCTGACCTATCGCGTGCAACTGCCGGATGGTAGCTCGCGTTACCTGGAAAGCCGCGCCCGCCTCTACCGCGATGAAAACGGCCTGCCACTGCGCATGGCCGGCACCCTGCTCGACATCACCGATCAGGTCGAACGCGAACAACGACTGGTGGCCTCCGAGGAGAAATTCGCCACGCTGTTCCAGGTCAGTCCGGACCCGATCTGCGTGACCCGCCAGGACACCGGACAATTCATCGAGATCAACTCCAGCTTCACCCAGACCTTCGGCTGGACCACCGCCGATGTGATCGGACGCAGCGCCGATGAAATAGGCCTGTGGGACGCCTCGGCAAAAAGTTTGCAGCGGATCGAACAGGTGATTCGCGAACAAGGCCTGAGTAACGTAGCGATTGTCGTCCAGCACAAAAACGGACAAACCCTGACCTGTGTAATTTCCAGCCGGCAGATCAGCGTCGGTGACCAGCCGTGCATCGTTACCACCCTGCGCGACATCACCCAGCAACAGCGCTCGGAGGCGGCGCTCAAGGCCAGCGAAGAGAAATTCGCCAAGGCGTTTCACTCCAGCCCCGATGCCATCACCATCACCGAGCGCGACACCGGGCGCTACCTGGAGGTCAACGACGGTTTCTGCCGCCTGACCGGATACCGCGCCGACGAGGTCATTGGCCGCACGGTGTATCAGGTGGGAATCTGGGCCGAAGAGAAACAACGTTCGGCGTTGTTGGCCGAGTTGCAGATCAAGGGCCGGGTGCATCACCAGGAGATGCTCGGACGCAACAAGCGCGGCGAGTTGCTCACCGTCGAGGTCTCGGTGGAACCGATCACTCTCAACGAAACCGCGTGCCTGCTGCTGACCGCACGGGACGTCAGCTTGCTGAAAAACGCCGAGGCGCAAATCCGTCACCTGGCCTACCACGACCCGCTGACCAACCTGCCCAATCGCGCCTTGCTGATGGATCGGCTCAGCCAGCAGATTGCCCTGCTCAAACGCCACAATTTGCGTGGCGCGCTGATGTTCCTCGACCTCGACCACTTCAAGCACATCAACGATTCCCTCGGCCATCCGGTGGGCGATACCGTGCTGAAGATCATCACCGCACGCCTGGAAGCCAGCGTGCGCATGGAAGACACCGTCGCGCGGCTGGGCGGCGATGAATTCGTGGTGTTGCTCAGCGGTCTTGAAGGCTCGCGCAACGACGTCAGCGCCCAGGTGCGGCAACTGGCCGACACCTTGCGCGAATTGCTGTCGGAACCGATGTTCCTCGACGGCCAGCGCCTGCAAGTGACGCCGAGCATCGGCATAGCGCTGATTCCCGACCACGGCTCCACGCCCACCGACCTGCTCAAACGCGCCGACATCGCCCTTTACCGCGCCAAGGATTCGGGGCGCAACACCGCGCAGATGTATCACAACACCATGCAGAAGGCCGCGAGCGAGCGCCTGCGCATGGAAACCGACCTGCGCCTGGCGCTGTCCCGCGGTGAGTTTCGCGTGCATTACCAGCCACAACTCGATGCCCGCGACAACCGCATCGTCGGCGCTGAAGCACTGGTGCGCTGGAACCATCCGGAACTCGGCGCGCAGTCGCCCGCCGAGTTCATCAAGGTGCTGGAGGACAGCGGATTGATCCTCGAGGTCGGCACCTGGATTCTCGATGAAGCCTGCCAGGCTTGCCGACTGATGATCGCCAACGGCCTGGTGGACCCGCTCGATTTCAGTCTGTGCGTGAACATCAGCCCACGGCAGTTCCGCCAGGCCGACTTCGTTGAGCGCGTCGAAGAAAGCCTCACCCGCTACGGCCTGCCTTGCTCGCTTTTGAAACTGGAAATCACCGAAGGCATCGTCATCCAGAACCTGGAAGACACCATCAG
>NZ_RCNW01000212.1:0-26107 GCF_004307605.1 Pseudomonas sp. Sample_24 | reverse complement strand
AGCATGGCCATGACCACGAAGAAGATCAGCACCAGGAAATACGAACCGGTGAACTGCACGATCAAGCCGATCAGGATCGGCACGATCACCCCGGCCATGTTGCCGCAGAAATTCATGGTGCCGGCCAGCACACCGGTTTTCGACGTGCCGCCGAGGATCGACGGAATGCACCAGTACATGCCGCACCAGCGAATGAAAAACATCGCCACACAGAGCAGGCCAATGGCTTGAGTCGCGTCAGCGGTGTAAGCGGTGCCGAGCATGCACAGGGCCGCGACCAGCGCCGAGCCGCTGAACATGCTGCGCATCACCAGGTTCGGCGACGCGCCGCTGGATTTCCATTTATCCCCCAGGTAACCGCCAACCAGTTCGCCGACAAAACCGCACATGAAGATCAGGAAGGTCGCGCCGCCCATGCCGGAAATGTTCAGGCCGTGGGTCTGGTGCAGATAGCTCGGCATCCAGGTCAGCAGACCATAGAACACGCTGAGAATGCAGCAGTAACCGGCGAACATCGCCAGCACCGAGCGGTCCTTGAGCAGTTCCTTGAAGCCGATGCTGGTGACCGCGCCGGGCTGGCTGACCGTGGCGTTGCCCTCGGTGATGTGCTTGAGCTCAGCGGCGTTGACACCGGAGTGTTCACTGGGATGGTTGCGGATGTACTTCCAGGCCAGCACACCGGCGAGCATGGTGCCGACGCCGGCAATCACGAAGGCGATGCGCCAGGAATCGAACCAGCCTATCAGCCCGGCAATGATGATTGCGCCGAAAGCACTGCCCAAAGGCGCACCGCCGTCGACCAGCACTGCGCCGCGCCCGCGTTCGTTGGGGGTCAGCCAGGCGCCGTTGAGCTTGGCCCCGGCGGGCATGATTGGCGACTCGGCGACACCAAGACCCATGCGGGTGATCATCAGGGTGATCCAGTTGTGCGCACCGGCCGCCAGGGCCTGGAATGCACCCCAGGCAACAGTCGCGACGACGATCACACGACGGGTGTGAAAGCGGTCGAGCAGCATGCCGCCTGGAATTTGCATCAACGCGTAGGACCAGAAAAACGCACTGAGCATCAGGCCTTCAAGGGCCGGCGGGATCTGGAATTCACTGGAAATCAGCGGCAAGGCCACCGACAGCGAGGCACGGTCGATGTAGTTGATGGCGGTCAACAACAACATGATGAGGAAGATTCGCCAACGGACGTTTGTGGCGCGTTCGGTTGCGTTCGCGGCTGGCAACGCCAGGCTTTCGGCACTTGGATTGTTCATGTGGGGGCTCTTATTGTTGTGGAAACAAGCGGCCTGATGCCTGCCAGTCAACCCTCCCTGCAGGAGCGAGCCTGCTCGCGATGGCGCAGTACCAGCCAACATCAATGTTGATTGCACTTGCGCTATCGCGAGCAGGCTCACTCCTGCAGGTATTGCGTTTTGACTGACGGTTTCAGGCAAGCGGCCCCACTCTAATCACGCCCCCGCGTGCTGAATAATGATGGGATCTGATTGGGGGATCACCGAATGTCATCCCCCAGCAGCGATCAGAAAGTCCCCGGATAGCTGCCGCCGTCCAGTAACAGGTTCTGCCCGGTCAGAAAACCGGATTGCGCACCGCAAATGAATGCGCAATACGCGCCGAATTCATCAGGTTGGCCGAAGCGCTGGGCGGGAACGTTTTTGCGCCGTTGCTCGGCGACGCTTTCGACACTGGTGCCGTTGGCCTCGGCGGCGGCATTGAGGGTCTTGTGCAAGCGCTCGGTCTCGAATGGCCCGGGCAGCAGATTGTTGACGGTGACGTTGTTGCCCGCTAATCGCGCCTGACGCGCCAGCCCGGCGATAAAACCGGTGAGGCCGCTACGGGCACCGTTGGACAGCCCCAGCACATCAATCGGCGCCTTCACCGCGCCGGAGGTGATGTTGACGATGCGCCCGAAACCGCGCTCGGCCATGCCATCGACGCAGGCCTTGATCAGCTCGATGGGCGTGAGCATGTTGGCATCCAGCGCCTTGAGCCAGTCTTCGCGCTGCCAGTCGCGGAAGTCACCGGGCGGTGGGCCACCGGCGTTGTTGACCAGAATATCCACCTGCGGACAGGCCGCCAGCACTTGCGCCCGCACACCCGGCTGGCTGATGTCCCCGGCCACGGTGCGGACTTCGATGGCCGGTGCCAATTGGCGCAAGTGCACGGCCGCCGCCTGCAAGGTTTCATCTCCCCGGGCGTTGATCACCAGGTTCACGCCTTCCTTTGCCAAGGCCCGTGCACACGCCAGACCCAAGCCTTTGCTGGCGGCGCAGACAATCGCCCAGCGCCCCGAAATACCCAAATCCATGTCGATGCTCCTCGCGATTCAAAAGCCCTAAGTTACCACCGCCCAGCGGCTATCCGGGGGATGACAAAGGGTGATCGCAGTATCAAGCCTTTTCATTATCGGCTGCCCACGCGGCTGATTACTGTTGCGCAACCAACAAGAAACCGGAGACACCCATGAACCCGTTCCAGTTTTACTTCCCCACGACCTTGAAAAGCGGCAACGGCCTGGTGCGTCAGGCCGGTGCGCTGCTCAAACCCCATGTCCGAGAGAAACTGCTGGTGGTCACCGACAATGGACTGATGGCGTCGGGCGTGCTGGATGCGTTTTTTGCTTCGCTGACGGCCAGTGAAATCGCCTATGAAGTGTTTGCCGGCGTCGAACCCAACCCCACTACCGATGTGCTCGAGCGCGCCGTAGGGTTCCTGAAGAACCACGAGTGCGATGCGGTGATCGGCGTGGGTGGCGGCAGCAGCATTGACACCGCCAAGGGTGTCGCGGCCATGGCCACCAACCCCGGCAACATCCTCGACTACGAGGGCTACGACAAACTGCTGCATCCTCCGTTGCCGATTTTCGCCATCCCCACCACCTCGGGCACCGGTAGCGAATGCACGGCATCGACGGTGTTCACCAACACCCGGACCCTGTTCAAAACGGTGATCATCAGCCCCGCACTGTTCCCGAAACTGGCGATTCTCGATGCCGAACTCACCCTCAAGCTGCCGCCGTCTATCACTGCCGCCACCGGCATGGACGCCCTGACCCACGCCATCGAATCCTACGTGTCGAAGCAGGCCAACCCGATCAGCCAGGCTTTGGCGCTGCAAGCGATCAAGATGATCTGCACATACCTGCCGAAAGCGTTTTTCACAGGCTCCGACCTGCACGCCCGGGAGCAGATGTTGCTCGGTTCTTTTCTCGCCGGCGTGGCGTTCGCCCAATCGAAACTCGGCAACGTGCATGCGATCTCCCACACCTTCGGCGGCGTGTTCAACATTCCCCATGGCATCGCCAACGCCACGCTGTTGCCCTACGTCATCGAATACAACCTGCCAGCCTGCCCTGAATTGTTCCGCGAAATCGCCCTGGCCATGGGCGAAAACGTCGACGGCCTGAGCCCTGCCCGCGCCGGGCACAAAGTCGTGGAGCACGTGATGGCACTGAACAAGGCCATCGGCATTCCCGACAACATCAAGGACCTGGGCGTGGACCTGGACTACATGCCGCAAATGGTCAGCGATTCGATGCGCAGCGGCAACGTGCTGGTCAATCCACGTTTGACGACCGCTGCCGACGTCGAGCGAATCATCAGCAATGCCTTCCACGGCCTTCATACCTGAGAGACGAACAGCATGTTTTATGAAATGCGCACCTACACGATCCAAATCGGAAAAATGCAGACCTACCTCAAACACTTCGAGGACAACGGCCTGCCGGTGATCTCCCGCTACACCACGCTGGTGGGCTGGTGGTACACCGAAATCGGCGAGCTGAACCAGGTGATCCACATCTGGGCCTACGAGAGCCTGGATGAGCGCATCAAGAAACGCGCCGCGCTGTACCAGGACCCGGACTGGCTCGAAGGTTTCGTGCCGATCGCCTTCCCGATGCTGGAAAAGATGGAATCGAAACTGCTGATGCCAGCGCAGTTCTCACCGATCAAATAATCCCTGTTCGAGCTCGACAGACAATCAAACAACCCGTGGGAGCTGGCTTGCCAGCGATGAGGGAGTATCAGTCGACATCGTTGTTGTCTGACACACCGCTATCGCTGGCAAGCCAGCTCCCACAGGGGACTTTGGTGGACTGTTGAACTGCCCAAACCCAAGGACAACCCCATGTGCGACCACAACACCAACAACACCGCCGCCGACCGTTCTCCCGACATTAAAGCCCTGCTCGAAGGCCTGCCGACCAACTGGGGCAAGTGGGGCCCGGACGATGAAGTCGGCGCCCTGAACTACCTGCAAAGCGCCGAGATCCTCCGTGGCATCGCCACTGTGCGCCAAGGCAAGACCTTCACCCTGCAAGTGCAAATCGGTCACCCCAAAGGCGAGCCACTGTGGCCCGGCCGTCGTCCATCGATGCGGGTCAACGTGCTCGACAAGGGGCACTTTCTCGCGGGTAAAACTCACTTCGACGGTCACGTCGAATATGCCGACGACGTGATCTTCATGCACCTGCAAGGCTCGACCCAATACGACGCGCTGGGCCATGTCTGGCATGACAACAAACTGTGGAACGGCTACGACGCCATGAGCACCATCGGCGGCATGGACAAGGCCAGCATCCTGCCGATTGCCGAACGCGGCATCGTCGGCCGTGCGGTGTTGATCGACATGGCCCGCCATCGCGGCAAAGCGGTGCTGGACAAGGGTGAAACCTTCAATCACCACGACCTGCTGGCCGCCGCGAAAGCTCAGGGCATCGAGATCCACAAGCGCGACATCCTGATCATCCGTACTGGCTGGATCGGATCGTTTTACGCGCGCGAGCCGCAAGAGTTTTACAAGGATTTCGCCGAGCCGGGCCTGACCTTCAGCCGCGAGCTGGTGGAATGGTTTCACCAGATGGAAATCCCCAACCTGGTCACCGATACCATGGCCAACGAAGTGGCGGTCGACCCGACTTCAGGTGTGTTGATTCCGCTGCACAACGCCTTGATGCGCAACCTAGGCGTGACCTTTACCGAAGTGGCGATGCTCGATGCGCTGGCCGACGATTGCGCGGCAGACGGCCAGTGGCAGTTTCTCTACACCGCTGCACCGTTGAAAATCGTCGGTGGCACCGGGGCGCCGGTGAACCCGATCGTGATCAAGTAACCAGATCCTGCTTGAGTTCATTGATCAGCAGGGTCGCCGCCGGAGACAAATCGGCGCCGGCCCGGCTGATCACCCCATAGGGTTCGATCAGGGCGCGCAACGACACCGGCAGTTTCACCAGCAACTCGAACTGCTCGCAGAACTCGGCCACTTCCACCGGGATCACCGCGAGCAAGGTTGGATCTTGTTGCACCAGCAAAATGGTGGCGAAGGTGGACGAAGTCTCCAGTGGGTAACGGGGAATTTCCAGCCCCGCCTCATTGAGTTCACGCTCCAGGGCCTGGCGCATGGGCATGTCCTTGGGGTAGACCACCCAGCGGTAATCGCTGAGCTGCGATAATTGCAGGGATTGGGCACTGGCCAGTGGATGACGCTGGCTGGCAACCACTGCCAGGGGCTCTTCGCTGAGTTCGATGCAATCGTAAGCGTCCGAGCGCTGGCCGACGCTGGTGCGGCAGATCGCCAGGTCCAGCCGCCCCTGATCGAGCAATCCGAGCAAGGTCGCACTGGTGTTTTCCACCAGTTCAACGGACAACTCAGGTTGTTTGAGGCGCAGCTCGGTCAAGGCTCGGGTCAGCAATGGCACCGCGCCCATGATCACCCCGACCGAGAGTCGCCCACCCTGCCCCTGCATGATGCTGAGCATTTCCTCACGCAAGTGTTCGACATCGCTGTAGATCAGCCGCGCGTAGCGAATCATGCAGCGCCCCATTTCATTGGCCACAAGACCTTTGGGCTGACGCTCGAACAACGGCATTCCAAGCAACGATTCGACCTCGTGCAAGGCCTTGGTGGCGCCGGACTGGGAAATGGAGATCTGCTCGGCGGCCTTGTGCAGGGAGCCGCGATCATCCAGCGCGATCAGCAACCGCAGTTGTTTCAGACGCAGACGTGAAGCGATGCTGCCAAGGGAGGGAACCATGTCGGTAGGTGCTCGTTTCAAGGGCCGGATCCGTGAAGTGCCGCGCCGGCGAATACCGGCGCGGGCCGGTATTCAAATCAGCGAAGCCCTGCTCCACTGGCCATTGACCAGTCGATTGAGGCCCAACGGGTTATGGTTTTGCAACGCCTCGGGCAGGTACTCATCAGGATAGTTCTGGTAGCAGACCGGGCGCAGGAAGCGATCGATGGCCAGGCTGCCGACGGAGGTTCCGCGTGCATCGGAAGTCGCCGGGTACGGTCCGCCATGGACCATCGCATCGCTGACTTCGACGCCGGTCGGGTAGCCATTGAGCAGCAAGCGTCCGACCTTGTCTTCGAGCAAGGGCAACAGGTCGCTGTAGCGCTCAAGGTCCGCCGGCTCGGCGATCAGGGTGGCGGTCAGCTGACCGTGCAGGCTGTCGAGTACAGCGCGCAGTTGCTGCGAATCGTCCACCTCCACCAGCACCGTCGCCGGGCCGAAGATCTCTTCCTGCAACAACGGATCGCCCTCGAGCAACAGTTGCACATCGGCCTTGAACAACTGCGGTTGCGCCTGGCGGTCGCCTTGCGGTTGACCGGCCAGGTGATCGACCTGGGCATGCCTGTCGAGGTGTTTGAGCCCGGCACTGTAGCTGTTCAGCGCTCCGGCATTGAGCATGGTCTGGGCCGGTTGGTCGCCCATGTGCTGGGCAAAGTGTTGCTGAAACTCGCTGAACTGCGCTGAACGCAGGCCAATGATCAGACCGGGGCTGGTGCAGAATTGACCACAGCCCAGATTGACCGACGCCGTCAGCTCTGCGGCGATTTTGTCGCCCCGAGTGCTCAAGGCGTGCGGCAGCAGGATCACCGGATTGATGCTCGACATCTCGGCGAACACCGGTATCGGCTGCGGCCGCGCAGCCGCCAGATCGGACAACGCCCGGCCACCCTTCAGCGACCCGGTAAACCCCACGGCCTTGATTCCTTCGGCCTTGACCAGCGCCTGTCCGACACCGGCGCCGTAAATCATGTTGAATACCCCCGACGGCATACCCGTGCGCTGCGCCGCGCGAACGATGGCGCTGGCCACGCAATCGGCCGTTGCCATGTGCCCGCTGTGGGCCTTGAACACGACCGGGCACCCGGCGGCCAGCGCCGACGCGGTATCACCACCGGCAGTGGAAAAGGCCAAGGGGAAATTGCTGGCACCGAACACTGCGACGGGGCCGACACCGATGCGGTATTGGCGAATATCCGCTCGCGGCAGAGGTAGCCGTTCAGGCAACGCCTGATCAATCCGCGCACCGAGGAAATCCCCTCGCTTGAGCACCTGTGCAAACAGTCGCAACTGACCGCTGGTGCGGCCGCGCTCACCCCGAATCCGGCCTTCGGGCAGCGCCGTTTCCCGGCAGACCAGTGCAATGAACTCCTCGCCCAGCCCATCGATCTCGTCGGCGATCGCCTCAAGAAAATCCGCACGACGCCCCGGCGGCAATTGACGAAACGGAGCAAAGGCACGGGTGGCGGCAGCAACGGCCAGAGCGACTTCCTGCTCAGTGGCCTGATGAAAAACATAAGGCAATGCCTGACCGCTACTGGCGTCGACACTGTGCAGCGTCTCGCGGCCCAGGGCACTGCGTTGCCCATCAATGAACTGCTGGCCGAGAATATCGGACATCAAAAACTCCCTCGCCTGGTTTCGGCAGGCGAACACTCGAATTGAAGGAATGCGCCGACCGGCGCAGTGCCCACTCTAGGGGTCGGGATCAGGGGCGAACAAATGACAACAACGGGCCGGGGGATGAGCATTTGTCATCCCCCGGCCCGTCAGTCGCCTCAGCGAATCGCTACCGGGTTGATGTTGACCTGGGTCGAGCCTTTGTAGAGCGGCTGGCCGAGCACGAACATGAACGTCCAGGCCTTGTCCCGGACCAGCGCACGGCTGTCGATCAGTTCCAGGTTGTAGATGCCATTCTTGGCCAGCATGAACTGGTTGACCGGGAACTCCTGGCCATCAGTGCCGGGGTAGATTTCCGAAGCCCAGGTGTCACCACCGAAAGCGACGATCTGTTTGTCCGCCAGCCATTTCGCCGCGGCCATGCCGATGCCCGGTTCCACTGCGAGGAATTTTTCGTTGTCCTTGCCCAGCAGTTCCAGCCAACCGGTGTTGAACAGCACCACGTCACCCTTCTCGATGCTGATGCCTTGCCGGTGCAGGGCCTTCTGAATATCGGCAACGGTGAATTCGGTTTTTTCCGGCACGATGGCGCGGCCGTAGATTGCGGTCATGTCCAGCACCACACCACGGGTGACAATCGGCGGGACTTTCTCGATACCGAGTTTCTGCACCCCTTCCACGGTCACGAAGTCCGCCGCGCGATTGCCGTTGTAGTAGACGTTGTCGATGCCAATGTGGCCGATGCCGTTGAGCTGGGTGCCGACACCGGTCCAGCCCACCACCAATTCATCGTTGAAGGTGAATTTGTTCGGCCCCATGGTGGTGCCGCCCGCTTCGCCCGGCTGGACATTGGTCAGGTGGAAACTGCGGTGACGGAACGCCGGCAGGTTCTTGTCGATGGGCACGGCCAGCGGATAAGTCTTGCCTGTCTTGATCAACTTGGCAGCGTTGAGCACCGAATCGGCGTCAAGCAGGTTCAGTGCACCGATTTCATCGTTGGCACCAAACTTGGACGGATACCATTTTTCGCCCTCGGCGGCGTGGGCGGCGTTGAGGGTGAACAGGAGGGCAAATGGCAAAGCCAGGCGCTTGAGCATGTTGGAGTCCTTGTCTGTTTTTGATGGACCCCACGGTACTCAGCGGTTTTGTGCAGAAACAGCCAGCCCTCGACAATACATTTGTTCTGGATTTTCACGAGTGCTTGCATCGATATCTGCACAAACAGTCGGCAGTGCTAGAGTGGAACCGGTGGGTCAACTGACATAAAACCCTGAAATCCTGACAGTCGACCAATTGCGATAACGCTTAGAACGTTTGCGAATTATGATTATTCCATCTCGCTGATACAGAAACCTATGAACATCGCAAACCCTCCAGCCGCCCGCGAAATCCAATCCGATTCACCGCGTTTGATCGTCTTCCTCGCCTACCCCGAAATGGGCCTGCTGGACCTGACCGGCGCACAAACCGTATTTTGGGCGGCCTCGCGCTATCTCAACAGCAGCAACTTGCCGGGTTACAAACTGCAAACCGCCAGCCTCACCGGTGGCCTGATCCAGACTGCCGAAGGCCTGGCCGTCGACACTGTGCCATTGAGCGCTTTCACCGAGCACTCGATCGACACGCTGATCGTGCCTGGCGCGCCGGTGATTATCACGGCCATGAACAATTCTCTTGAGGTCGTCGAGTGGCTCAAGGTCGCCTCGACCAAGGTCAGACGCACGGCCTCGGTGTGCAGTGGCACGTTCCTGCTGGCCGAAGCCGGATTGCTCGACGGTCGTCGTGCCGCCACCCATTGGGCGATGTGCGGCATGCTCAAGGAGCGACACCCGTCGATCGAAGTCGACAACGATGCGATCTTTGTCCAGCAGGGTTCAGTCTGGACTTCTGCCGGGGTCAGTGCCGGCATCGACCTGGCCCTGGCGCTGGTCGAAGAAGATTGCGGCCGCGAACTGGCGTTGCTGGTAGCGCGGGAAATGGTGGTGTTCCTCAAGCGCCCTGGTGGTCAGGCCCAGTACAGCCAACTGCTGCAATCGCAAACCAGCGAAGGCGCCGCCTTCGACGACCTGCACCTGTGGATCACGCAAAACCTGGCCGGTGAAAACCTCACCATCGACCGGCTCGCCCAACAAGTGCAGATGAGTCCGCGCAACTTCGCCCGGGTCTACAAACTCAAGACCGGCCGCACCCCGGCCAAAGCCGTGGAAGTGCTGCGGGTCGAAGCCGCCAGGCGCCTGCTGGAAGAATCCGAGCGCAACATCGATCAGATTTCCCGACTGTGCGGCTTTGGTGACGAAGAACGCATGCGCCTGACTTTCCAGCGCAACCTGGGGGTTTCGCCACGGGACTATCGCAACCGGTTTTCGCGGTGAACGGCAGGTCAATAGCGTTTCATGCTCAATGCCGCGTCCGTCGCTCCAGCAACCGCACTCCAAGCGACAACGGATAACACAGAGCAAAGTAAATCGCCCCCACCAGAATGTAGATCTCCAGCGGCATGAAATACACCGAACTCAAATCCTGCGCCCTCAGCATCAAGTCAGGTGCCGCAATCAGTGAAGCTACGGACGTATCCTTCAACAGCGAGATCGCGACGTTGCCGATCGGTGCCAGCACGATACGGATAGCCTGGGGCAACACGACCCAACGCAATATCTTGAAGTGCGGCATGCCAATCGCTTTTGCCGCTTCCACTTGGCCCTTGGGTACCGCCTCCAGTCCCGCCCGGTAAATCTCCGCCAGGTACGCCGCCGCGTTCAGCCCCAGGCCAATCATGGCGGCCTGGAACGAACTGAAGTGGACACCGATTTCCGTCAGGCTGAAATAAACGATGAACAACTGCACCAATGCCGGGGTACCGCGAAATACCTCGATGTAAGTCAATGCCGCCCGGCGCAATGGCCGGTTCTTCGACAGTCGTGCCAGCGCTACCAGCAAGCCGACAATAAGACCAATGACCAACGCGCCAAATGCCAATTGCAGCGTAGCCCAGGCCGCCGCCAGGAACTCGACATGGGTGGCTTCCCACAGCTCGGCATAGCCCATATCAGATCTCCTTGACGACTTTGAGGCGGCGCTCGGTACGCGCCGCCCAATGGGAAAGCACCAGGCTCAACACCAGGTAGATGACCGCCAGCAGAAAGTAGATCAAATTGGTCTGGTAGGTTTCGCTGACCAGCATTCTTGCCTTGAATGTCAGTTCAGGCACTGCCGCCGCCGATGCCAGGGACGTGTCCTTGAGCAAGCCGATGGCGAAGTTGGCCATCCCGGGAATCGCGACCTTGAACGCTTGCGGCAATACGATGAGGCGCATTGCCAGCGACCGGGTCATGCCGATCGAAAACGCCGCTTCACTTTGACCGCGGTCGATGGTGCGGATACTCGACCGAAACACTTCCGACAGTATCGCCGCGCCGTTCAGGCCGAAACCGATGATCGCCGCGCCGATTGCCGGCAAGGTAATGCCGATGTAGGTCAGCCCGAAATACAGGATGAACAGTTGGGTCAGGATCGGTACGTTGCGAAAAACCTCCAGGTACACACTGGCGATCAGGCTCAGGAAGCGGCTGCGGGATAGCCGCATCAGCGCCAGGCAAAAACCCAGCAACGCCGCCACGATAAAGGCCGCCAGGGTCAGGCCCAAAGTAGTCAGGGCACCGATGCCCAGTACGTTCAGGAAGTACGGCAACATCTCGATGGTTTTGTGCAGCGCAGTTGTATCGAACATCGATCAATGCTCCTGCACGGCACGGATGAAGCAACGGGTACGTTCGACCTGACTCTCGCGGAAGATCTGCCGGGGTGGTCCCTGCTCGACTATGTTACCGTCGGCCATGAAGATCACTTGGTCGGACACGCTTTCGGCGAAGCTCATTTCATGTGTCACGATGATCATGGTCATGCCCTCTTCCGCCAGCCTGCGCATAACCCCCAGAACCTCTCCAACCAGTTCCGGGTCGAGTGCCGAGGTCGCCTCGTCGAACAGCATAAGTTTGGGTTTCATCGCCAGCGCTCGGGCGATGGCAATGCGTTGTTGCTGCCCGCCCGACAGTTGCTCGGGAAACGCATCGCGCTTGGCAAACATGCCGACTTTGTTCAGCAAGTCCTCGGCCAGTTCCACCGCTTCGGCGCGGTTGCGCTGTTGCACCTTGAGCGGGCCAAGGATGATGTTCTCCAGCACCGACAGATGCGGAAACAGATTGAAGCGCTGGAATACCATGCCGATCTCGGCGCGCATGCGTGCCAATTCCTTGTCGCTCATGGGCACTTTCCGGGTGCCCACCAGTCGTTGGCCTATGAGCTCGTTATCAATGTAAATGTCGCCCTTGGTTGGCTCTTCCAGGTAATTGACGCAGCGCAGCAAGGTGGTCTTGCCGGAGCCGCTGGGGCCGATCAGTGAGATCTTCTGGCCCTGCTGCACATTGAGGTCAATGCCCTTGAGGACATCCAGGCTACCGAAGGATTTGTGCAGCCCTTCGATTCGCACCAGCGGAGTTGATTGCGCCATGATTCACGTCCTCGACTCAGGCAAAGGCCGGACTGAAATCACGCGGAGGATGCGCGAACGGCCCGATCAAATTGCCCTTTTCGTCGCGGTCCACGCCGATGCGAGGGTTGTTGGCGGGAGGTTCGAGGTAGTCGGGGTTTTTGATCCCGTACTTGGCGAGGATCGGACGGATCTGATCCGTGGCCTTCAACCAGCGCAGCCCTTGGTTCACTCCGTCGAACAAGTCCTGGTTCTGCGGATGAACGCCCCAGATCGCTTCGAATTTAGCGGTCAGGCTGGGGAATCTTTCATCGTAAGACATGGGGACTTGTTTGAGCTTCAGGCTAGGGTCCTGAAGAATCATGTAGTCAATGGTCGGCGCATCCAGTACGGCAAAGTCCAGGCGCCCGGCGCGCACGTCACGCAGGCAGGAATCGGTGTTGTCGTAAAGTTTGACCTCCTTCACACCATCGATTTTCTTCATATCGGGGATGGTGAAATAACCGGTGATAGCGCCGATGGTGCGCCCTTTCACATCGTTGACCGTGATCGAGGTGTCGAACGGCTCACTATCGCGCATGATCACGTAGGCACCGGTGTAAAACACCGGGTCGGTCAGCAGCAGAATCTTCGAACGCATCGGGTTCCAGGCGAAGTTGCCGCCGAACCAGTCGGCACGTCCAGACCTCACCGCTTCGACCACCGCCGGGAAGCCCATGGTCAGCACATCGAGCTTGAGTTCGAGACGATCAGCAATGAGTTTGAGCAGTTCCAGATCGGTGCCAATCGGCACGCCTTCGCGTAGCGCACCGAGGGGCATGTCGCCCAGACATGCGGCGGTGAGATAACCGGGACGCACGGTCTTGATAGGTTTGTCGGCCGCCGATGCAAACGACATCGGACCCATCGCGCAGCCCAAAGCAGCCGCCAATGAACCGTAGCCGGTTGCTTTAAGCAAACTGCGACGGGAGAAACCCTGGGTATCAAACTTGAAGTCGGACATAGATCACCTATATAGAGGCAAATTTTATTGTTTTTGACCGTTACAAGCCTTGTTGCTCAATCGCCGTCCGTGGCTGATTGCTCCCTGTGATTCATGACTGGGTCGGTACCCTTGCGAGGATGTCGATGGCATTGACGTGAGGTTGGCGGGCTTGCTGCCGCAGGCGCCTGAGGATCAGGTAAGCGGCAGATACCACAGCGAGGCTGACAAGGCTGGCGAGGAACTGTGTACGCAAGGATTCCTGAAACGCCATGGCGGCCAAAACACCCGCAATCACTGCCACCACAGCATAGGACAGCCATGGAAACAGCCACATCTTGAGGGTCAGTCGCGCCGGTGCCGTGGCCTCGACCTGACGCCGCACCCTGATCTGCGCCAACGCCACCGCCAGGTAGACAAACAGCATTACTGCGCCGGAAGCGTTGACCAGAAAAAGGAACACGCCTTGCGGAGAAATGATCGCTGCCATGATGGCGATGTATCCGATCACACTGCTCAACAGCACTGCCGCCCGGGGCACTTTCCGACCGGTCAGGACTGAAAGTTTTGCTGGCGCATCACCACGCTGGCTGAGGCCGAACAGAATCCGCGAAGACACATAAAGCCCGGAGTTCAGTGCCGACAGCACAGCCACCAGCACCACCGCCTGCATGATCATCCCCGCGCCGGGAATGCGCATCACCTCCAGTGCAGCCACGAAGGGTGAATGGCCGGCGACGATCTGACCCCAAGGCACCACGCAGACAATCAGGAAAATCGAGCCGACATAAAAGGTGATGACGCGGAAGATCACCGAACGGGTCATATTCGCCACGTTCTTCGACGGGTCGTCGGACTCGGCGGCGGCAATCGTTGCGATCTCGGCGCCGCCGACGGCGAAAATCACTGTCGGCACTCCCGCCAGAATCGCACTCACACCATAAGGCATGAAGCCACGATCATTCACCAGGTTACCCAGCAGGTCGCTGGTGCTCGGTGCAAAACCGAACAGGTAAGCGCCGACAACAAAGATGAAGACGATGATCGCGAAAACCTTCAATGAAGCGAACCAATACTCGAACTCGCCATAGGATTTGACCGACAGGCAATTGATGGCGGTCATGATCGCCAACAGGCTCAGCCCGATCACCCACGCGGGCAGTGGTATCCACTGTTCCAGGATGTTGGCACCGACCACCGCTTCGACCGCAACCACGATCACCCAAAAGTACCAGTACAACCAGCCACTGGTGAACCCGACCCAATTGCCCAGGCCTATCCGGGCGTACTCGGTAAAAGAACCGACACCGGGCAAAGCAACGGCCATTTCCCCAAGCATGCGCATCACCAGCATCACCACGATGCCGGCAGCGAGATAACTGAGAAACGCGGCGGGTCCGATCGCCTGAATCGTTGCACTGCTGCCGACAAACAAACCGGCGCCGATGATGCCGCCCAGGGAAATCATGGTGATGTGGCGCTGGCGCAAGGCGCCACTGAGGCGCTGCTGGCCCGAATTTGAGTTCATTGACTGAGCGTTTTTCATTGGATGACCTCCGCGGCTCGGTAGGGGGTCGATCGACCGGATAAATTCTTCGAAGACTTTGCGCGAGGGGGACAACACACCGGATACTCTGTGCAGCCCGATGTCAGGCACGAGTGTCGATGTAGGTGGGACGCCAGGAGCAATCCCGGCTGGAACGTTTCGATAGTCATGTGCGTACCCATTGAACTGCGCATGGCAGCATTTTCTTATTGTGTTGCATGACAAGCATTACAATACACACACTAATCACGGATTTTTAGCTTGTCAATGGGCCTTGTATCGGATAAAAAGCAATACAAACTTGCTCATTGTCCTGCTTAGAGCATGACAACAGGGATAAAGCACCATGAGTCAATTCGAACAACTGCTGGATGAACTCAAGGCCAGTGCGGCGTTGCAGCGTGATAAAGCGGAAACCCTTTACGCGCAACTGGCCGATTCACTGGCCGAAGCGATAGGCAACGGCAAGCTCAAACCCGGGGAGCGCCTGCCGCCGCATCGCGACTTCGCGAGTGCACTGGGGGTGAACATCACCACGGTGACCAAAGCCATGGCTGTGTTGCAGCAAAAAGGCCTGGTAGAAAGCCGCCCGGGGCGTGGCACCCAAGTCGCGCAACCACGCCATCCGGCAGCGCAATTTCAGTCGGCACCCAGCAATGATCCGGGCACCATCGACCTGAGTGTCAATCGCCCGGCAACCGGTGGTTTCAACAGGGTATTGGCGCAATTACTGCCGCGACTTTCCAGCGACCCGCGCTTTGGCGACATGAAGGACTATCACCCGTCCGAGGGGCCGTTGTGGGCTCGCGAAGCTGCGGCCCAATGGCTACGCCACACCGGCGTCGAGGCCCAGGCTTCGCAGATGTTGATCGTCGATGGCGCGCAACATGGCATCGCCAGTACCTTGCGCAGCTTGACCAACAGTGGCGATACCGTGCTGGCCGACAGCGTGACCTATCAAGGCATCAATGCCTTGTGCCGTTCGCTGGGGCTGATTCTGGTTGGGGTCGACGCCGATGAACGCGGCATGTCCCCCGAAGCCCTGCGCCAGGCCTGCACTGAACATCAACCGCGACTGTTGTTTCTGGTGCCGTCGATTCACAACCCGACCGCCATTACCCTGGATACCGAGCGCCGGGCAGAACTGGCGAGCGTGATCCGCGAAACCAGCCTGCTGGTTATCGAAGACGATGTTTATCGCCCGCTGCTCGATCAGTCACCAGCACCTTTCGCGGCGCTGATGCCGGAGCGCACGATCTACATTTCGGCTCTGTCCAAATGCATCGCCCCGGGATTGCGCATGGGCTTTGTCATGGCCCCGATGTCGCTGGTGCAGGACATCGCAGCCATGCAACGTATCGACTGCTGGAGCACATCGCCACTCAGTGCACTGATCGCCACTCGGCTGATCGAGGACGGGCATGCTGAGCAACTGGTTTGCGAACAGCGCGAAGAGTTGCGACTGCGCCAGGCGCTGCTCGCCACGCACTTCGAAGGCCTGGAATTCCAGCACAGCGCCACCGGCACCCACGCCTGGCTAGTGCTGCCGGAACCCTGGACCGGCTCGCGATTCGCCCGCCTGTGCCAGGACCGTGGGGTGGTGGTGCTGGCCGGCGGCGCCTTCACTTTGCGTCCGGAACTTTCACCGCAAGCGGTGCGCATCAATATCTCTGCAGCCCTGTCACGGGAGCAGCTGACCAAAGCCTTGACTGTCATCAGCCAACTGGCGCGTCAGGGCCACCTTCACATGCACAACCGGATCTGAGGACATGACACAACCCGTTCATTGCGAAATCGCCGTTGTCGGTGCCGGCGTCGTCGGGGTTGCCACGGCACTCTGGCTGCGACGCCAGGGTTATCAGGTTGCCTTGCTGGAGCGCGATGCGGTTGCCAGCGGCGCGTCCTACGGCAATGCCGGCACCCTGGCACCGTATGGTGTGATGCCGATTGCCCAGCCGTCGCTGCTGAAGGCAATTCCATCGTTGCTGTTCTCGAAGGAATCCCCCTTCGTCATCAACTGGGCACGCTTGCCACAGTTGATGCCATGGCTGCTGCGCTTTCTCAATGAGTGTCGTACCTCGCGCTGCGAAACCAACACCCAGGCACTGAGCAACATTCTCCAGCACACCTATAGCGGCTATGCGCCGCTGCTGGCAGACGCACCGCTGGCCGATCAGCATTTGCGTCACAATGGCTGCATCTATGCCTACGGCACCGAGCAAGGCTTGGCCGGCGCGCAAGCGGCCATCGAACTACGCCGCTCTCTGGGCATTGCACAGCAAGTGTTGAACGCAGCGGACATCGAACAACTGGAACCTGCGATGGCAGGCAAAGCGATCGGAGGCATTCTGTTTCCCGAGTCCTCGCACATGGATGACCCTCGAGCCTTCATCGAAGCGCTGGCCGCGCCACTGGTCGCCGCAGGCGCGCTACACCAGGCAACGATCACAACGGTGCAACGCAAGAGTGACGGCCTGTACCTGGGCAGTTCCGAAGGGAAAAGTTGGCGAGCCGACCGCGTCGTGCTGTGTGGCGGCGCCTGGTCAGCGGCGTTGGCACGCCAGGTGGGCGATCACATTCCGCTGGATACCGAACGCGGCTATCACATCGAATTCGATCTGCAAGACACCCTGCTCAACCGCCCTGTTTGCCCGGTGGAAAGCGCGTTTTACATGACACCCATGGCAGGTCGGCTGAGGGTTGCGGGCACAGTGGAACTTGGCTCGATCAACGACCCGGCGAATCCAAAACGCTTCGACTACCTGGAGCGACACGTACGCCGTGTCATGGGCCTGACCCAACCGGTCGCTCGCAGGTGGCTGGGGTTCCGACCTTCCCTCCCCGACTCGTTGCCAGTCATCGGCCCATCACCGAACGAACCGCGCTTGATCTACGCCTTCGGTCACCAGCACCTGGGCCTGACCCTGGCCGGAGCCACTGGCCAACTGGTCGCCGACTGCATCGCCGGCAAGACGCCACCATGGCTGGACAGTTTTTCCGTTCAACGCTTCTGAGCAACACTTTTCGACAGGAGAACCAAGGATGCAAACCATCGAGCGCAAACAGACCAGCCAACGCATGAGCCAAATCGTCATCCACGGCAATACCGTGTACCTGGCTGGGCAAGTCGGCGAACCCCATCACGACGTTGCCGGCCAGACCCGTGATGCGCTGGCGCGAGTAGATGCACTGCTCGAGCAGGCTGGGTCGTCGAGGCAACAACTGTTGCAGACCACCATCTGGCTTGCCGACATGGCGGATTTCGCGGCGATGAACACCGTGTGGGACGCTTGGGTCCCGGCCGGGCATGCCCCGGCCCGTGCGTGCGGCGAGGTAAAACTGGCTGATCCTAGCCTGCTGGTCGAAGTGATTGTCTGCGCGGCCAAGGGCTGAAATTCAACTCAAAGCGCATCGACGGGGAACTCTCGGCGGCCGTCGTGCATCCTAAATGGTGAGGTATTTCCTTTTTATGCAGGCTTTGAGGACTCCGTCATGCGCCGTCTGATTATCATTTCTTCCCTTGTACTGTGCTTACCGTTCGGCTCTGCCATGGCCAAAGTGGATGCAGGTGATGTTGCCACTTCGGCCGGTGTTTCCGCTTCGCTGTACTCGACGTTCAAGGATGACAAAATGATGATTCCCGCCCGTGACGACGCGTCCAGCTTCGTCGCCAGTGGCGGTGCGATTCGTGGCGTTTATCTGGAGCAGGTGTTGCAGCGGATCCGCCAGGAAAACCCCGGTCTCAATGCCAGCGATGAAGACTTGGCGCGAGCCATTCTTGTCCAGCAAGGCGTTGCTGCCGATCACTGAAGACGACCAACCTCAGCGGTGGGGCTCGTGACACCCGGATTGCGTTTCCAGCCCTGCCTTGCTGTCGGTTGACCGCCACCTGCTCCACTTGAACGGGCAGTGATCAGCGATAGCGCGGCGCCGATTCTGAATTTCCGAACAGCCCGCTCAACACCTGGCGTTGAGTTTCATGACGGTCCCACTGCGCCCCGTCGTGCAGGCCCGGGATGGTCACCACTTCTCCATTCGCCAACCCAACCAGTGCTGCATCAACCATGTCCTCGGCAGACATGACGATTTCCTGCGGCAGGTTTTCCACCGGGTTGCCCGCTTCACTCCAGAACTCGGTTGCGGTGGCGCCCGGCAGCACGGCCTGGATGCGCACGCCTTTGTCGGCCAGTTCCCGATGCATCGACTGGCTCAAACCCAGCACAAACGCCTTGGTCCCGCCGTAAACGCCATTGAGAATTTCCGGAGCGATGGCAACGATCGAAGAAATGTTGATCACGGTGCCGGTGCCGCGCGCGACGAAGCCAGGCACCACGGCATAAGCCAGGCGCATCAACGCGGTGACATTGAGGGAGATCATGTCTTCCATCTCATCCACCGGGCTGGCGAGCAGCGGCATGACCGCGCCGACGCCGGCATTGTTGACCAGCAAGGTGATGCTGGCATCGTTGCGCAGGATGTCTTCTACCCGTCGCACATCGGCCTTGTCCTTGAGGTCGGCGGCGACCACTTCCACGGTGCGACCGGTCTGGTCGCTCAAATGCCGGGCCAGGGCGTTGAGTTTGCCCTGGCTACGGGCCACCAGAATCAAGTCATAACCCTGGCGAGCGAGGCGGTCGGCGTACACAGCGCCAATGCCCGACGATGCACCGGTGATCAATGCAGTACCTTTGGATGAGAGCGCCATAATCGGTTTCCTTCACGGTTGGGCGAGACGTTCGCCGGTTGTGTACCGTTATAAATCCGCTCGCCGGTGTCGCAAATGACGTTTAAAGTACGTTTTTCGGACATCGCCGTTTGAGGGCAGATCAATGATTACCGTGGCGTTTGTGGTTTTCGACGGCTTCCAGTCCATGGCGCTGGCGGCGATGCCGGTGTTCGAATACGCCAACTTCAGCGCTGGCGAAACGCTGTACGACGTGCGTGTGCTGTCCGAAGGGGGTCGCTTGTTGCGGGCCTCCGGCGGCTTGTGTGTCGGCACCGAGGCATTCGATGAGCGTGTGTTCGATACGGTGATCGTGGTCGGAGGCGATGCGATTCTCGAACAGGCGCCCGAAGCGGTGCTCGATTACCTGCGGGCTGGCGTCAAGACCGCGCGACGCACGGCGTCGATCTGTTCCGGGGCTTTCGTCCTGGCCCAGGCCGGTTTGCTGGAGGGAAAGCGGGCAACCACTCATTGGGCCTATGCGCGACAACTGCAAGAGCGTTTTGCGGGGATCAACGTCGAGGCTGACCGGATCTACGTGATCGACGGTTCGATCTGGACTTCAGCCGGCATGACCGCCGGTATCGACCTGGCGCTGGCCATGGTCGAAAAAGATCACGGCGCCGACCTCGCCCGTTCAGTGGCGCAAAAACTGGTGATGTACCACCGTCGCGCGGGTGGCCAGTCGCAACATTCGGCGCTGCTGGAACTGGAGCCGAAATCCGATCGCATTCAGAGCGTGTTGACCTATGCCCGGGAACACCTCGACCAAGTGCTTTCGGTAGAGCAACTGGCGGAGGTGGCACGCCTGAGCCCACGGCAGTTCAGCCGGGCATTTCGCGCGGAAACCGGCCAGTCACCGGCCAAGGCCATCGAAAACCTGCGCCTGGAAACGGCACGGCAGATGCTCGAACGCGGGCGCCTGAGCCTTGACCAGATCGCCCTGGCAACCGGCTTCAGCGACCGCCGCCGCATGCGCGAAGCGTTCTTGCGAACATTCGGGCAGCCGCCGCAGGTGATACGGCGCAGCGCGCGATCCGAGATGTCAATGTAGGAGCGAACCGCCGACCGGCGTCAATCCTGGCGGCCGCCATCGCTGGCAAGCCAGCTCCCACAGGGGCTTTATGCCAAGCACAAAAACTGCGGAGACTTCAAATACTGTGGGAGCGTGGCTTGCCCGCGATGACGTCGGCACATTCACCATCCACGCTGCCTGACACACCACCATCGCTGGCAAGCCAGCTCCCACAGGGGTCTGATGTCGATTACAAAGGCTGTAAGCGAATCAAATTGTCGGCGCTTGCCTGCGCCACAACCAAATCATAATCAGCTAACGTCGCATGATCCGTTTCGATCGGCACGTCATGCGTCGCCGTCACAATCAACAAACCCGCCCCCGACGCCTGCGCGGCGAGGATCCCCACCGTGGCATCTTCGAACACCAGGCATTGAGTGATGTCCACCCCCAGTCGTGTCGCCGCGAGTCGATAACCGCTCGGGTCGGGTTTGCCGAGGCTGACGTCTTCGGCGGTGATCATCACGTCCGGCTCGGGAATCCCTGCCGCTGCCATTCGCCGCAAGGCAAGCGTCCTCGGCGCCGAGGTGACGATGGCCCATTGATGAGCCGGCAGCGATTTGAGGAACGCCGCTGCGCCAGGCACCTCGGCAACCCCTTCGACATCGTCGATTTCCGCCTGGGTGATCCACGCCGCTTCAGCCTCGGCATCCACACCGGGCAATCCCAGACGTGTGATGGTGTCGATGGCTCGGGCACCGTGAATGGTCGGCAGGAAGGTTTCGACATCGACACCGTGGCGCAAGGCCCAAGTGGTCCAGACGCGTTCAGCGGCGGCAATCGAGGTGAGGATGGTGCCGTCCATGTCGAACAGGAAGGCACGGTAAGGGACGTTGAAAACAGACGTGGGCACGGGCAAAGGGTCCTTCCTATCTCAGCGGACATTTGCGCCAATTTACACGATCCCCACAGGAACTGGCGCAGGCTGCGATCTTTTGATCCTGAAAAAGCAGAATCAAAAGATCGCAGCCTGCCCCAGCCCCTACAAGGCAGGGCGTGATTTCAAGGCCCCTTGCACACAATCGAGCAGTTGCCCCAACGCCCAGGGTTTCTTGATGAATGTCACCTCATGCCGGACGCCGGAGCTTTCCGGGGTTTCATAGCCGGACATGATCATGATCGGTTTGTCTGGCCAGCGATCGCCAAACTGATTGGCCAGGTCTGCACCATTGAGTTTGCCGGGCATGGTGATGTCCGTGAGCAACAACCTGACCTGCGCGGCATGCTGCTCCAGATACGCCGCAGCCGCATCGGCACTGATCTGCGGTTCCACCACAAAGCCTTCGTCCTGCAGAATTTCGCAGAGAAATTCCAGGATCAACGGGTCGTCCTCAACCACCAGGATCAACCCCTCAGGAAGATATCCGCCCGCTGTCGTTACTCGACTCATGACCTTGCTGCTCCCTGATTGCACCTATGATTTCGCGGGCTTGAATCCGCTACCTACAAGTAGGAGCAGCGGACTCGGCGGAAATTCATTTTTGATACAGTCAGGCGACGAATTCATGCTTCCTGCAGGCGCTGAGCCCGCTCGCGATGGCGCTGTGTCAGCCATTACAGGTTGACTGATACACCGCCATCGCGAGCAAGCTCAGCTCCTACAGGGGCACGGGATTTTTGGGATTACTGTGACATGGCGTCCTTTTTCATGGCGTCTTTGGACATGGCGTCTTTTTTCATGCCGTCCTTGCTCATGGAATCCCTGGACATCGTGTCTTTCTTCATCGCGTCCTTGGACATCGAATCTTTCTTCATCGCGTCTTTGGACATTGCATCCTTGGACATCGAATCCTTGCTCATGCTGTCTTTGCTCATGGTGTCAGCAGCAAAAACACTGGCGGCGCCGACGGCCAGGCACAAAGACAGAACAACGGTGGTCAGCTTTTTCATGATGAAACTCCTTGAAGCACAGGTTTGATGGGTAGGTTGCGGGGGTTCATCAGCTGCCACCGAACCAGTTGTAGCCCTGGTCTTCCCAGTAGCCGCCGCTGTAGGTGTTGCTGACGAAAATCGCCTGAATGTGTTTGGGGTTCTTGTAGCCAAGCTTGGTGGGCATGCGCAGCTTCATCGGGAAGCCGTATTCACGCGGCAGCACCGCGCCGTCGTACGTCAGCGCCAACAGGGTTTGCGCATGCAGTGCGGTGGCCATGTCGATGCTGGTGTAGTAGTCGTCGGCGCATTTGAAGCCGACGTATTTGGCGTCGGTGTCGGCGCCGATGCGCTTGAGGAAGTCGCTGAAGCGTACGCCACCCCAACGGCCGATCGCGCTCCAGCCTTCAACGCAGATGTGCCGGGTGATCTGCTCGGTCTGGGCCATGGCGCGCAGCTCTTCGAGGCGCCAGCTGCGCTTGTCGGCGACCCGTCCGGTGACTTCCAGACGATAGCTCTCCTCCTCCACCGTCGGTGCTTCGTCGATGCCGTAGAACGCATTGAACGGAAATGGCCGGGTGATCATCGACGCCGGATAGGTCGGGGCCATGGCGTTGGGGTTGAACAGCCAGCCCTGCACCCGGTCGTTGAAGCGCGACATCGATGACAACGCCGTCTCGACGCCGTCGTTGTCGGTGATGTTGCAACCCGACAACATCGCCACGCCACCAAGGGTCAGGCCACGCAAGAGGAATGAGCGACGCGAGCGGTCTTCGATCTGTGGCGCGAGGATCTTGCGGGCATCCGTGAGGATCGAAGCCTCATCCAGCCCGGGGACCTGAATACGCTTTTTCATACGTGCTCCTTGCGGCCAACGATCATGGCGAACAGCGTTTTAGGTACCAGCGCGACCATCACCAGATGCACCGCAACGAATGCCACTAACAGCGCCATGGCGAAGAAATGCACACGGCGCGCCCCTTCGTAACCCCACAGCAATTCACGCAGCAACGGGAACTGCACCGACTTCCACAACACCAACCCGGAGAGCACCAGCAGGGTGATGTCGATAATCACGAACAAATACGCAAACCGTTGCACCTGGTTGTAATGACTGAGGTCGGCATGCCCGAGTTTTCCGCGCAATGCCGCCGACAAGTCGTGCAGCACGCCTTTGGGCGAAACCGGGAAAAAGCGCCGTTTCAAGCGACCACTGAAGACATTGATGAGCAGGTAGACGAGGCCGTTGATCGCCAGGAACCACATCGCCGCGAAGTGCCACTGAAGCGCCCCACCGAGCCAGCCGCCCAGGGTGATCGACGTGGGAAAACTGAAATCGTAGAGCGGCGAGGCGTTGTAGATGCGCCAACCACTGGTGACCATCACCAACACCGCCAGGGCATTGAGCCAATGGGTCAGGCGCAGCCAGCGTGGATGACTGGCCTTGGGTGAGGCAGATGACTGCGACATGTCCGGCTCCGATGTGGTTGTTCGTTGGAGCCGAGTATGGGAGCCGGAAGATCGCCAAATCCTCACGCAAAGTTAAATTTAATGTGATAACTGCTCACTCACAGCCACCCAAAACCCTGTAGGAGCGAGCCTGCTCGCGATGGCATCAAGTCAGCCGACATTGATGTTGAATCTGAAACCGTTATCGCGAGCAGGCTCGCTCCTACAGGGGGCGGTGGTAGCCCGCCGAACGCGCAACTATGGTTAAATGCCGCCCCCCGCAACTTGCCGACCCAGACCCATGAACGCAGACGCCCTCTCCATCCTCCACGACCACTTGCTGACGGCACTGGCCACGCCTCCCGCCGAAACCCGGCGGCTGTTCCACGGCCGTGGCCGCTGCTGGCCGGGGCTGGAGCAAGTGACCGTGGACTGGCTGCAAGGCGTGGTGCTGGTGGCACTGTTCAAGGAGCCGGAAGCGGCGCAACTGGAGGACTTGAAGCAACGGCTGATGGCAATCACCCAATCACCGCAGTGGACACAATCCGGCGCGCACACGTTGTTGCTGCAGCACCGCTACCTGCTGCAAAGCACCACCGAATGGCTACTGGGCGATGTCATCGAAGAAATGACCATCACCGAAGGTGGCTTGAAGTACCGGGTGGACCTGGGCCGCAAGCAGAACACCGGGCTGTTCCTCGACATGCGCTATGGCCGCGATTGGGTACGGGCCAATGCCGGCGGCAAACGCATACTGAACCTGTTCGCCTACACTTGCGGCTTCTCGGTGGCGGCCATCGAAGGCGGTGCGACGCACGTGGTCAACCTCGACATGTCCAGCCCGGCGCTGAGCCGTGGCCGCGACAATCACCGGCTCAATGGCCATGACCTGAGCCAGGTGACGTTCCTCGGCCACGACCTGTTCAAGTCCTGGGGCAAGGTGATCGGCAAAGGCCCGTACGACCTGGTGATCATCGACCCGCCGTCGTTCCAGAAAGGCAGTTTCCTGCTGACCAAGGATTATCAGCGGGTGCTGCGCCGATTGCCGGAACTGCTGACTGAAAACGGCACGGTGCTGGCCTGCATGAACGACCCGGCATTCGGTGCCGATTTCCTCATCGACGGCGTGACGCGCGAGGCGCCGAGCCTGCGCTTTGAACAACGCCTGGAGAACCCGCCGGAGTTTCCCGATGCGGATGTTGAGGCAGGTTTGAAGGCGTTGGTATTCCGAGTTTAAGACCGGGTTGGCCCTGTTTGTGGTTGCAGCACCAACGCAAACAACTCCCCATGCCCGTTCACATTGAGCTTGTGATAAAGGTTGCGCCGATGCACCTTCACTGTCTCGGGTGAAATGCCCATCTGCTGGGCGATGGCCTTGCTGGAGAAGCCCTGGAGGATCAGCCGCGCGGTTTCGACTTCGCGCACTGACAAGCGTGCATCGAAGCGATCGAGCAGCGTTGCCAGATCTCCGGCCACGGCCTCGGCGACTGGTCCTTCCGGCGGCAGCAATCGCAGGTGTCGGCGCATGGCGGCCAGCACCCAGTCGCGCACGCACAACAGACGGCCCTGCTCTTCGAGGCTGAAGCGTGTCGAGCGCCCGAGAGAAAGGCCCAGCACCGCGCCATCGACGTTGACCATGAACTGCAACTCGTCGCCGCCAACCACCGAGCGGAAGTAGCTCAAGTAATACTCGCTGTGCTGGAACTGGTCCGGGGCCACCGATTCGAGGCTGTGCAAGCCGTCGGCAATGCCGGCACAGGCCGCTTGATAGAACGGGTCGAGCAAGTACATGCCGGCGCTGTAATCTGCCAGGTCTTCGTGCTCCTCGCCGCTGCCTTTGGCGTCGAAATCAATGAGCAGGCGCGGTACCCGACCCGGCCTCATCACCGCGACCAGGGCGTTGTCCAGCGGCACCAGCAGGCGCAGGGTGTCGACCAGCGCACGCCAGAACCCTTCCTCGCCCAACGTGGCAAACACACGCGCCAGCCCTTGGTGCAGCGGCAACTCTTTCAACAACGCGTCCACGCCCTACCCCTTTCGAGTAACCCATGATGGGAATGGGTAACGGCCACCCCGGTCGATACGCTGCAAGCTCCTGAATAACACCGGCCGCAGCAGGCCAGGAGTGCCGCATCATGAGTGGTCACCGCTCGTATTTCAATCTGGGCCTGGGCGCCTGCCTGGCGGCCTCGCTGTCGGCGGTTGCTGCCGAAGTCCCGACCGTCCACGTGTACAACTGGTACGACTACATCGGGCCCGATACCCTGCAAGACTTCAA
>NZ_RCNW01000183.1:0-3278 GCF_004307605.1 Pseudomonas sp. Sample_24 | reverse complement strand
GACGCAGAGCGTCCCGGGCTGTATTCCCACGCAGAGCGTGGGAACGATCTTTACCCGGCTGGCCAGGCGCTGACGAATTCGGCCAGATCGACCTTGATGATCGTTCCTACGCTCTGCGTGGGAACGATCTTTACCTGGCTGGCCAGGCGCTGACGAATTCGGCCAGATCGACCTTCTCCGCCACCCGCGGTTCTTTCTGCGGCGTGCCCAGGTACAGGAAGGCGATCACCTCTTCGCCTTCCGTCAACCCCAAACCTTTGGCCACATGAGGCGAGTAGGCCAGATCACCGGTACGCCACACCGCGCCGATGCCTTGTGCGTATGCCGCCAGCAAAATCCCGTGGGCCGCACACCCCGCCGCCAGCAATTGCTCGGACTTCGGATACTTGACGTGATCCTGCACGCGAGCGATCACCACAACCACCAAAGGTGCACGCAACGGGCCGTTACGAGCCTTGTCGATGGCGGCTTGCGTCACTTCGCCGTCCTGCAGCCTGGCGGCTTCAGCCAGCAACTCGCCCATTTGCTCGCGCGCCGCGCCTTCTACCGTAAGAAACCGCCAAGGCTGCAAGTGGCCGTGATCCGGGGCGCGCATGGCCGCGGCGAACAGCACTTCGCGCTGCCCGGCAGTCGGTGCCGGATCTAGCAATCGTGGAACGGAAACACGGTTGAGCAAAGCGTCGAGAGCCTGCATCGGCCACCTCCAGAAAAAATTGTGCGGCTATTCTAGCGGTAACTACTCTGGCGGTGCGGTTTACATGCCCTGCCCCGCAGGTAGAATGGCGCCCTTCCCTATTTCAGCCCGAGCGGACTTCATGGCGTTGCCGACCTTACGTCTCATTGGTTTCATCATCGGCATCTTCCTGATCACCCTGGCCATCGCCATGGTCGTGCCCATGGCCACGCTGGTGATCTTCGAGCGCACAGGCGACCTGCCGTCGTTTCTCTGGGCCAGCATGATCACCTTCGTCGGGGGGCTCGCCCTGGTCATCCCCGGCCGCCCGGAACATGTACATCTGCGGCCACGGGACATGTACCTGCTGACCGTCAGCAGCTGGCTGGTGGTATGTATCTTCGCCGCGCTGCCGTTTTTACTGACCCAGCACATCAGCTACACCGATTCGTTCTTTGAAAGCATGTCCGGCATCACCGCCACCGGCGCAACGGTGCTCACGGGTCTGGACAACATGTCCCCCGGCATCCTGATGTGGCGTTCATTGCTGCACTGGATCGGCGGCATCGGATTTATCGGCATGGCGGTCGCGATTCTGCCGTTGCTGCGTATCGGTGGCATGCGGCTGTTCCAGACCGAGTCGTCAGACCGCTCCGAAAAAGTCATGCCCCGTTCGCACATGGTGGCGCGTTTGATCGTTGCGGCCTACGTCGGCATCACCATTTTCGGCAGCCTGGCGTTCTGGTGGGCCGGGATGAGTCCGTTCGATGCGATCAACCACGCGATGTCAGCGATTTCCACCGGTGGTTTCTCGACCTCCGACCAGTCTTTGGCCAAGTGGCCGGAGCCAGCAGTGCATTGGGTGGCGATCGTCATCATGATTCTTGGTGCCCTGCCGTTCACCCTGTATGTAGCGACCTTGCGCGGTAACCGCAAAGCACTGATCAAGGATGAGCAGGTTCGAGGCTTGCTCGGCATGTTGCTGGTGACCTGGCTGGTGCTCGGCACCTGGTACTGGTGGACCACCCAGTTGCATTGGCTGGAGGCATTACGGCATGTGGCGCTGAACGTCACATCGGTGGTGACCACCACCGGTTTCGCATTAGGGGATTACAGCCTGTGGGGCAATTTCTCGCTGATGCTGTTCTTCTATCTGGGGTTCGTCGGCGGCTGCTCCGGCTCGACCGCGGGTGGGATCAAGATCTTCCGCTTCCAGGTGGCCTACATCCTGCTCAAGGCCAACCTTAATCAGCTGATCCACCCGCGTGCGGTGATCAAGCAGAAGTACAACGGTCACCGGCTCGACGAAGAGATCGTGCGTTCGATCCTGACCTTTTCGTTCTTCTTCGCCATTACCATCTGCGTGATCGCGCTGCTGTTGTCGCTGCTCGGCGTCGACTGGATGACCGCCCTCACCGGCGCGGCCGCCACGGTGTCCGGCGTTGGTCCGGGACTGGGCGAGACCATTGGCCCGGCGGGCAACTTCGCCACCCTGCCGGACGCCGCCAAGTGGATTCTCTCGTTCGGCATGCTCCTTGGCCGGCTGGAGATCATTACGGTGTTTGTGTTGTGTATTCCGGCGTTCTGGCGCCATTGACCACGGGTGGCGCGTTCAGCAGCCGCGTCCGGTACTCGCCGGGCGTGGTGTCGAACCAGCGGCGGAAAGCGCGGAAGAAGTTGCTCGGGTCGGCGAACCCCAGCAAGTAAGCGATCTCCAGCAAGGTCATGGTGGGTTGCGCCAGGTATTGCTCCGCCAGTTCGCGCCGGGTGTCGTCGAGCAACGTCTGGAAACTCGTGCCCTCTTCCTGCAAGCGTCGCTGCAAGGTGCGTTGCGACAGATGCAGCGTCTGTGCCACGGCATCACGCTTGGGCTCACCCTGGGGCAGCAAACGGCACAGCACCTGCCGTGCCTTGTGAGTGACACGACTCTCGGAAAACCGCGCCAGGTATTCACCGGCAAACCGGTCATGCAGCAGCGCCATGGCTTCGTTGGCCGTCGGTAGGGGCGCTTCCATGTCTGCACGTTCGAAAATCAGCGCATCGTATTGTGCGTTGAACACCAATGGTGCATGGAAGACTTGTTTGTAGGGTTCAACATCGACGGGGAGATCGCCCTGCAGCAACACCTTGCGCGGTTGCAACGTGCGCCCGGTCAGCCAGCCGCACAGTGCCAGGGCACACGCCAGCGAGGCTTCGGCACTCTGGCGGGTCGGCGGCAGATGATCGCCGTGCACTGTCAAAATCAGCGCATATCCCTCCTCCAGCAGCCGGAAACTCAAGTCAGCGCTTTCGGCGATGATCCGCTGGTAACGCACCAGTCGCCGGAAACCATCGGCCAGGGTCTGGCTGGACATCAAGGCGTAACCGGTCACATGGAACTGCGCCGGTCGCACCACTTTGCCCATGTTCAGGCCAATCGCCGGGTTGCCGGACAGCTCAACCGCGCGTTGCCAGAGTCGTGTCATGGAGTCTTGCGGGAAGCGTGCATCCGGATCATCCAGAGCCGCATAGTCGAGCCCCAGCTGTTTGAACAATACCCGGCAATCCAGGCCGTCCATTTCCAGTGCTTTGACAATCCCCATCGCCCAGCTTGCAGAAGTCGTTC
>NZ_RCNW01000137.1:0-3281 GCF_004307605.1 Pseudomonas sp. Sample_24 | reverse complement strand
CCGCGCGCCGGCACGCGGGTTTCCAGGCTGCCCTTGGCGATACGCGTGGCCGCCGCTTCCAACCCGCGCAAGCGCCGCTCCAGTTGCCGCACCAGCAGATAGACGATCAAACCGATCAGGGTCAGGCCCAACGCTGCAATCAGCACCAGCCACTCCGGCGGATAAGGATTCATCTGGTACAGCGGGCCGATTTCCAGCACCCACGGCGTACCGACCATGCCGGCAAACACCCGGATCGAATCGCCGCCCTTGCCCAGCGCCATGACCGTGTCGCCCTCGGACACGCGACGACTCTGGTCTTCGTCCATGTCAGCGTCTTCGACGGTGACCAGACGCAAGTCAAAACCAAACCCCTTGTCCTGCTTCAATTGCGCCAGCCGCACCGGTTGCTCGCCCACCGGATAACGCACCAGCTCATCGACCAACAGGTAAATCGTCGCCCTTGCCAGTTGCTCGCTGATCTGCTGCACCTCCCCGGTGAGAACCAGCTGTTCCTTTTCGCTGACCAGGCGATAAACCTTTGCCGCATGCGGCCCGGTCTGCTCCACCAGCGCCTGGCCATGCAGCACACGGGTACGTTGACGCAGGTCGAGGTCGGTTTCGTTGAAGGTTTTCAGCGCCAGCGGAATGCCCAGCAATCGCTCCCACACCAGCAACGCCCGGTGGCGCTCGGTCTGGTTCATCGGTTGCAGGTTGTCGGCCATCAGCGAAAACGTGCCATGGGCCAGACGCTCGCGGTACTGCTCGCTGCGCACCTGGTTGAGCATGTGCAACGCCAGCACGCCAAGCACCGCCACCAGAATCAGCGCGGCGCACATGCCGCCATAAATACGCAGGAAGATCGAGTTCACAGGGTTGGGTCTACGCAGGCCTCGGGAACGAACAGGTAACCTTTGCTACGCACAGTCTTGATCAGCCGTGGATGATCCGGGTCGTCGCCGATTTTCGGACGGATGCGCGAGATGCGCACGTCGATGGAACGGTCCTGGCCGTCATAGCCGATCCCGCGTAGCGCGGTGAAGATTTCTTCCCGGGACAGAATGCGCCCGGCGTTGGCCACCAACAGCCAGAGCAAGTCGAATTCGGCACTGGTCAATTCGATACCGTTGTCGTTCAACCAGGCTTCGCGCAAGGCGTTGTCCACCACCAGCGGACCAAACTGCAGGCGCCGTTGTTTTTCCGGTGCCGGTTCCGGGGCTTCACTGCGCCGCAGCAACGCCTGGATACGCGCCAGCAGCAAGCGCGGGCGCACCGGTTTGCAGACGTAATCGTCGGCGCCCAGGTCGAGGCCGAGGATCTGGTCGGTGTCATCGCTGCGTGCGGTGAGCATCAGGATCGGGCCGTCGTAGCGGTCGCGGACCTTGCGGCAGATACTCAGGCCATCTTCACCGGGGAGCATCAGGTCGAGGATCACCAGGTCCGGCTGTTCCTTGATGATGCGCGCTGCCGCCAGGGCGCCATTGCCCTCGATCGACACCCGCAGGCCATTGGCTTCCAGGTAATCGCGGGTCAGTTCGGCCAGACGCTGGTCGTCCTCCACAATCAGTACCTGCCAGGCTTCTTGCTCCACGGATGACCTCTGCTTGCCAATGACGCTAATAAGGAAGGATCCGCCCGTCTTTTTGTAATGATTCGGGGGGATAAATTGCATATACGCTGGCCGATTGTATAAACGTCACCTGCGCAGAACACAAGCCGGTAAATGCGTTCGGACATGGCGGTTTTTTGTGATAGGGTTCGCGCCCTTAAAAATCCGGCCGGCCGTTTTCGATCGTTGAAAAATGCTGAAAAAAGGTCCGGTCCAGCAGCATCGCGGCCTACACGCCGGTTCGCTCTTTCACACACAATTTACGCACAGGTTTATCCACAGGTAGTACGTTGCAATCGCCCCCCAAAACGCATTATCTTGTAGCCCAGCGCCAAAAAAACCCTAGATGTAGGGTTTAGCGCAAAAAACCAAACACAAACCGGACACCAATTTCAAGCGCTTTTCTTGCCACTGTCCGGTTGAACCAAACGTATTTTCGAAAGACCAAACCGCGCGTGCGGATGGCTACTGTATTTCGGCCCGATGGGGTGAAAACGGTACGGGTGTTGCAGTCCTGAACTGTCACCTCAAAGGACCCCGGTCTTGCGCCCAAGGCGTGAGACCAAAGACTTCGGCATGGAAGCGGCGCCCAATAGCCCCCTTCCTGATCTGTCCCGAAGTTGGTATGCCCGGCACTCGCCGGTTGTAGTGCTTCAGGACGGAACGGTGGGCACTGTGATGGTGCCCAAACAAACATAGAGAATGTGGAGACAACCCCCCATGCAAACCGACACAACTCGCGAGAACCCGCAGGGCACCTTGCCGCAGGCTACAGATTCGAATCAGGATCTGTCCGCCACCGCGCCTGGCCAACTGCGCGTGATCAAGCGTAACGGCACTGTCGTTCCTTATACCGATGACAAGATCACCGTCGCCATCACCAAAGCGTTTCTCGCAGTTGAAGGCGGCACCGCTGCCGCTTCGTCGCGAATCCACGACACCGTTGCGCGCCTGACCGAACAGGTCACCGCGACCTTCAAGCGTCGCATGCCATCGGGCGGCACCATCCACATCGAAGAAATCCAGGACCAGGTTGAACTGGCCCTGATGCGCGCCGGCGAGCAGAAAGTCGCGCGCGACTACGTGATCTACCGTGACGCGCGCTCCAAGGAACGCGCTGCGCACGCCCCGGTCGAAGAAGCCGTCAACGCTCACCCGTCGATCCGCATCACCCGCGCCGACGGTACTTTCGCACCGCTGGACATGGGCCGCCTGAACACCATCGTCACCGAAGCGTGCGAAGGCCTGGAAGAAGTCGACGGCGACCTGATCCAGCGCGAAACCCTGAAAAACCTTTACGACGGCGTAGCCCTGACCGACGTCAACACCGCACTGGTGATGACCGCCCGTACCCTGGTCGAGCGTGAGCCGAACTACTCCTTCGTGACCGCCCGCCTGCTGATGGACACCCTGCGTGCCGAAGGCCTGGGCTTCCTCGGTGTTGCCGACAGCGCCACCCACCACGAAATGGCCGACCTGTACGCCAAGGCCCTGCCGGCCTACATCGCCAAGGGTATCGAATTCGAATTGCTGAACCCGGTCCTGGCCTCCTTCGACCTGGAAAAACTCGGCAAGGCCATCAACCACGAGCGCGACCAGCAGTTCACCTACCTGGGCCTGCAAACCCTGTACGACCGTTACTTCATCCACAAGGATGGCGTGCGTTTCGAACTGCCGCAGATCTTCTTCATGC
>NZ_RCNW01000371.1:0-3292 GCF_004307605.1 Pseudomonas sp. Sample_24 | reverse complement strand
AGGGCCATGGCGATCTGGTCGAACGCGCCTCGCGCCTGTTCGATCACGTGATCATTGCTGTCGCCGCCAGCCCGAAGAAAAACCCGCTGTTTCCCCTGGAACAGCGCGTGGAGCTGGCCCGCGAGGTCACCAAGCATTTGCCGAACGTTGAAGTCGTCGGCTTCTCGACCCTGTTGGCGCATTTCGCCAAAGAGCAGAACGCCAATGTGTTCCTGCGTGGTTTGCGCGCGGTGTCGGACTTCGAATACGAGTTCCAGCTGGCCAACATGAACCGCCAGTTGGCCCCGGATGTGGAAAGCCTGTTTCTTACCCCGTCCGAGCGCTATTCGTTCATTTCCTCGACACTGGTCCGTGAAATCGCTGCCTTGGGCGGCGATATCACCAAATTCGTCCACCCGGCAGTGGCGGATGCACTGACCGAGCGCTTCAAGAAGTAGGAGCTGCCGCGGGCTGCGATCTTTTGCACTTGATCGCGCTTGCGTGCACTGCGCACGCCAATGCGGCACAATTACCCGCATTGATTTTTTGCGCCCGGGCTTGCCGCCCCGGCTGGAGTTAGCATGTCCCTGATCATCACCGACGATTGCATCAATTGCGACGTCTGCGAACCCGAGTGTCCGAACGCCGCCATTTCCCAGGGCGAAGAGATCTACGTGATCGACCCGAACCTGTGCACCCAGTGTGTCGGCCACTACGACGAACCACAGTGCCAGCAGGTTTGCCCGGTGGATTGCATCCCGCTGGACGAAGCGCATCCGGAGACTGAAGAGCAGTTGATGGAGAAGTACCGCAAGATTACCGGCAAGGCTTGAGACATTTGGCGTCTTTCAGGACGCCTTCGCGGGCAAGCCTCGCTACTACAGTCGTGTGATCGTTGTAGGAGCGAGGCTTGCCCGCGAAGCTTTTCAAGGCCTCACTCCTGCCGCTCAAACCCTTCCCCGATACACCCCAGGCACCGCACGAACGCCGCTTTCGCCGGGTCCACCACCAACGCCTGCCCCGCATCGCCCACTCCGCCGCCCAATGCGGTAAACGGTAGCGACACCACAAACACGCCGGCGCCGATCACTGTGGCGGCGACCAGTAACGGCCGGGCAATCAACAGGTCGCCAATCATCGCGTATGCCGGTGGGTTCTGGATGGTGTAGAGCGGATCCCCGCTGCCGCTGCTGGCACCGGCTGATGCAACGAAGCTCAGCATCGACGCGACGGCAAGGGTTCGAAACAGGTTCATGGCTCGGTCCTTCGGCTAGACAGTCGGAACACTGACTATAGACCGTAAGGCATTCAGCTCTGGCAGCGTGGGCAAAAGACGCTGGCGCGCTGCCCGAGTTTCACTTCTCGCAACGGCGTGCCACAGACTTTGCAAGGCTCGGTGCCACGGCCGTAGACAAACAATTCCTGCTGGAAATACCCCGGCTGGCCATCACCGCCAATAAAATCACGCAGTGTAGTGCCGCCGCGCTCGATGGCCGCAGCGAGAATGCGCTTGATCTCGATCGCCAGCTTCAGATAACGCGCCCGGGAAATGCCTTTGGCCTCTCGACGTGGGTCGATCCCGGCGGCGAACAAGGCTTCGGTCGCATAGATGTTGCCGACACCGACCACCACCGCGTTGTCCATGATGAACGGCTTGACCGCCATCGAACGGCCACGGGACAACTGGAACAACCGCTCACCGTCGAACAGGTCAGTCAACGGCTCCGGTCCCAGGCGAATCAACAGTTCATGGTTGAGCGGGTCGAGGCTCCAGAGCATCGCGCCAAACCGACGCGGGTCGGTGTAGCGCAGGGCCAGGCCCGACTCCAGTTCGATATCCACGTGCTCATGCTTGGCCGCCGGCAGGCCGACCTCTACCAGACGCAAATTCCCCGACATGCCCAAGTGGCTGATCAAGGTTCCGACCTCGGCGTTGATCAGCAGGTACTTGGCGCGTCGCTCCACCAGCACGATCCGCTGGCCGGACAAGCGCACGTCGAGGTCCTCGGGAATCGGCCAACGCAGGCGCCGGTCGCGCACGATCACCCGGATGACGCGCTGGCCTTCCAGGTGCGGCGCAATGCCACGGCGGGTGGTTTCGACTTCTGGCAGTTCAGGCATGGTGCTCTCTTGGAGGAAGAAAATCCGACAATCAGCGGTGCGCGCCGAGGTCGCGAATCGTCTGCTTGAGGGTCTCGAAGTCGTAGTCCGAGAGACCGACATAATCGAGCACCAACGCCGCGATGCTGTCCCACTCGTGATCTTCGGTCTGGTTGCCCAGCACGCGATAGGAAGCGCAAATATGCTCGGCCATCTTCAGGATCGCCAGCAGGTTCTTCAGCGAACTGTTGCGCGACGATTCATCGCTGAAGATCGCCAGGGCATTGTGGTGATTGGCGATGGCCGTGCTCACGTGTTCCGGCAGGCGCCAGGACTTGGCCGTGTAATAACCCACCACGGCATGGTTGGTGTTGAATTCCCGATTCTCCGTGTCCACGACGCGGCACTCGGCCCCGGCACTGGCATAGGCCTGCTCCAGAACGCCCATGTAGTCGGGGAACCGCTGAAGCATCAGCGGCACGCCACAATCATGGAACAAGCCCAGGGCGTAGGCTTCATCGCCGTTCTGGATACCGATGCGCTTGGCCAGGGTCAGGCAGGTCATCGCCACGTCCTGGGCGGTGTCCCAGAAGCGGTTCAAGGTGACGATGGTGTCATCATTCATCTCGCCCTTGATCGACTGCGCGTTGATCAGGTTGATGATCGAGCGGCTGCCCAGCAAATTCACCGCCCGCTGGATCGAGGCAATCTTGTTGCTCAGACCGTAATACGGTGAATTGACGATCTTCAACAGCGATCCAGAGAGGCCAGGGTCCTGGGAGATCAGCTTCGCGATCACCTCCAGATCCGGGTCGGGCATGTACTGCTCCATCTGCAGATCAACCATGATCTGCGGTTGAGCCGGCACACTGATGCCTTGCAGGGACTGCTGGATTTGTTCGGGAGTCAGCTCTTGGGACATAAGTACACACTCTGGGTGAGGCGCCGATTCTAGCTTCTAAAAGTTGGATCCGACACCTTGGACGGCCCGATCACTGAAGTTTCATCCAATCACTGGCGGATCACCGCATGTCCATCCGTCGCGCCGTGGCTCTGCGCAACACGCTATACTCCCGCTCTTTTTTCCGGAGCGACGACATGTCCCTGCCTAGCCTGCGCCTCAAAGCCAATGCCGACCGTCGTCTGCGCAACGGTCATTTGTGGGTCTACAGCAACGAAATCGATGTAGCCGCCACGCCTTTGCACGGTTTCA
>NZ_RCNW01000393.1:0-26301 GCF_004307605.1 Pseudomonas sp. Sample_24 | reverse complement strand
GTCGGACGTCTACGTGATCGAAATCGTCGAGCACGGCATCCTCGAACCTCAGGGCACCGTGCCCAGGGACTGGCGTTTCACCGATTACGAACTGACCCTGGCCAAACGCGCCGCCAAGCTGCGGCGCGATCTGGAGCTGGATTGGGAAGGCGTCGCCCTGGCGCTGGACCTGTTGGAAGAGGTCCAGCAACTGCGGGCGGAGAACCGGATGTTGAAGCAGCGGTTGGGGCGGTTGGTGGTGGAGTAGACCAATGTTGATGTAAGTGAAGTAACTTCGACGCTGCCCTGTGTGATGCTGTTGGTGCCTTACGTTAGTCTCAGAAGCTCGGAGTACTTTGCCAAGTCCACACGTTCGACATCGTCAGGATCAATAGTAGAGACGGAACGATACTCATCGGCAGTAAGTTCACGAATATGTTGGGAAGCTCTCTTCGGCTTAGTGGACCTGTCAACATAGGGAGCAGAAGGTGATTGGCTTGCCAAACTTGATGTCGAACCACTTCCAGCGGAGCGTTCTCGTTGAGCCATTTGTTCATATGTCATCATCTCTTTCGGTAGAGGAGATGATGACTGAGGAGTCCAGGTTCGCCGCGAAGGCAAAGCCTGGAAAATTGGCTCGCCAGTACTTTCATCCAGTGGAAAGGACGAAACGGTTGACTCTTCAATAGTTCCCGGTAAAGCGGGAAGCGGACGTTTTACTACAGGGGGAGTATCGGGCTTGATAAGTGGGCTAAGGCTCGATGTACTGGGTGCTGATGTCAAAGTCTTAGGCGTTTTTTTCGTAAAAAATTTTAAAACTTTCTTGGGCATATGCCCCGTCGGATCCGAATAATTCACCGGATCTCCCACGCAATACACATACGCATTCAACCCGCCCTTGCCAAATGGGCTCAAACTATCCGGGCTATGAAAACGCATCAACGCCGGGTTATAAGCCCTGTAGCCATTACCCAACAGATACCAGCCCATGCGAGCCTCGCGCAGCTCACCGTTAAAACCCAGCCGCCCGCTAATCGCCTGCCGCCCGGATTGTTCACCATAGGCTGAATACGCAATTGAGCTTGTCTTGCCGTCCACTGCTTCGGCGAGCACCGAGTTTTTGCTGTCGGTGGCCAGCAGGAGAATATGTGACTGGCGCAAAGGGTAATTACTGCTGACGGAGCGGGACATCGCGAGGCCTGCCTTTCATATTGAATGTGTGCTCCAGTTTTACTCAGGCGGCCAGGACTTGGGAACTATCAGAACTGATAGTGCGGTGGCCCCGGCTTTCAGACATTCCTGGGCAACATCACCGTAAACAGCGTGCCATCAGCCTCATTGGAGCTGACCTCAATCGTCCCCTGATGCGCATCGACCACTTCCTTGACGATAAACAAGCCCAACCCAAGACTGGTGGTGGGCTCGCCGAGCTCTTCGCTGGCGCTGCGTACCAGCGGGTCGAAAATCGTCGGGATCGCGTCGGCGGGAATCGGGATTCCGTCATTGTGCACCGTCAGTTGGACGCTGTTTTGCTCCCCCCTGAGCGTCACGGTCACCTGACGTTTGTCCGAGCCATGCTGGAGCGCGTTGCCGATCAGGTTTTGCAGCATTTGATCCAGCCGTCGCGAGTCCCACACGCCCTTGGTGTCTCCGAGAATATTCAGGATCGGATCACATTCCGGTTGCGCGGCACATGCCCGGGCAATGGCTTCCTGTGCAGTTTCGGCCAGGTCCATGGGCGCGGGCTCGATGGGCAGGCTCTTGCCCAGACGGCTGCGCACCAGTTCCAGCAAGTCGTTGACCATCATCACCATGTGCCCGGTGCCGCGTTTGATGTTGCCCGCGCATTTCAACGCATCACCTTCGAGGGCGGCTTTACGCAGCAGCATTTCAGTAGACATGCTCACCGCTTGCAAAGGTGAACGCAGGTCGTGTCCGAGGACGGCGAGGAAAATGTCCCGCGAGCGATTGACCCTTTCGGCATAGGCGGCCGTGGACTCGGCCAGGGCTTCGTCGATGGCTTCATTGAAACGAATCATGTCCTGGAAATAGGTCATGTCGGGGGACTCGAGGCTGTCGACCCACAGACGGATCACACAGGCGCGCAAGTGGCGAAATTCGCTGGTCATCTGCACCAGATCGAAACCCACGGTGTGACGCAGTTCGCCGTGACTGGCGCCGGCCTCATCCAGGCTCGGAGTTTTTTCCGGGCCTTCGCCTTTGGCCTTGGCCGCTTGTTCATCGGGCGTTTGAGGCTTGCTCATGTCCCGAGCGGCGGCCAGCAGGATCGCCCTCGAATGGTCGCGTAGCGCGGCGCTGTCCATAAGATCGGCCGCGGGGGTGATGGTTTCGGCGAACAGCTCCCATTCATCGACGATTCGATCAACGTTCAGCACGATGAACTCGGAAAGACGCATGGCAATTTCCTGAACATGAACAAGGGAGACCGATTCGAATAGTAGCCCCTTTGGCGAGAAATACACGACCGCTCATGCCGAGGCAAAACCCGTCGACATCGCCCCGCCGAAATCGGGCCTGTGAATGACAATCGAGCGATCGAGGGCATTTCCGGGCTAATAACAGCATGTCGCCGGCGGCGGACATAGTTGGCAGGCGTGTGGTGTTATTTATATATGTGCAACTCTTTGATGTTCGAAGGGTTATTCAGTTTTACCCAGAGGAGTTCAGCAGGTTTTTAGTCTTTTGTTTTATGTCTGGCGGCTTAAGCTGAAGGCTTCTCGGGTTGTTCTGGATTGTAAGTCAATGGATGAGTTACAGAATATTAATGAAGTTTCAAGTTCGTCGTTGTCACCGGCGCAAAACAACGGTGTTCATTATGAGCGTATTGTTCAGGTGCTTCCGCCTGCCATAAAAACGGCGCCGCCAGCGAGGGTATCGAGGCTTGCCAGCACCACGGTCTCGACACCGGGCTGGTACCTGAAAGCTTCCGCCGTCGATCGGCAATACCTCAAGGAGTTGATCGACAAGCGCTGGTTGTTGCAGCGACTGGTGGAGGCGCCGTTGCAAGACCTGCAACAGGACATCAGAGCGTTTGCCAAACCCTTGCTGTCCCAGTTGATGAGTTCGAACTTCAACAGTCATGACGACGTCGGCCAGTTGACCCTTAAACTGTATGTGCCGGACAAAATCATCTTCGGTATCGATCGCGGTGCCAGCCATATGCGTGAGTCCACCTTGTTGGACGCGGCGCTGCATAACTTCGAAGAGCCGGAAACCGCCGCTGATTATTTCAGGAGTGGTTCCGGTGTTTACCGCAGCGACTTGCGAGGGGAGCCGTCGCTGATACCGTCGATGTCAGTCAGCAAAATCGCCAGGCTGTGTCGCCGGCTGGACGTCGGCGCTCAGTATCAAAACCATCTGAAATCCCTGCTGCTGCCGGCCGACACGCAGCAAAGGCAAGTACTGGAGCAGCGCGGTGCGGCCAGTGAGAAAGCGGCGTTTGAACTGGCTTCACTGATTGCCCTGTTGAAAGACGATATCAGTTCGTATGCCTACGGTGTCCTGCGTGATGTTCGCGACAATAAAAGCGCCATCAGTTTCCATCACCGACCGCTGCATCGACATCGGCTGTCCCTGATGGGCTTTTCGCTGCACGGTGTGGTGTTGTTCAGCGCCGAGGGCGACGGCGGCAAAATCCAGGCTGCCGTGGAGGCCCTGGCGCCTGATGAGCGTGCTGCCTGGCTCAACCTGTCAAGCATGTTATCGGTGGTATTGCCAGGCAACGACATCGACAAGTTCAAACTGCTGCAGGCGTTTTTCGCCAACGGCCCTACCGGGGTCAGCGAAGAGATGCTGCGCCAGCGGGACATCTATAAACAAAACCGCTTGAGCGGCCCGGTGATTGCCTATGTACCGGACGACCCAGTGCACCCTTTGAAAGAATACGCTTCGCTGACGGACTTCATGAAAGTGCTGATCAGCCAGCTGCGTGAGCCGGACTATCAGGCATTCTTCAGCCGTTTCGTGGCGCAGAAAGACAAGGGCCGGTTCTTTGCCCGGGTCAGGGAACGGCTGAGCCGGATAACCTGGCAGCAACGCGAACCGCTGGACATGGGGCCATGGTGGCGGGAAACCGCGTTCGAGAATCCGAATGCCGAACCCGTCACCCACCGGCTGTCCGGTGAGCTGTGGGCACAGCTGTACCGGCTAAAACGTGACAAGGCGATCAGCGATGCTCGGGTCATCGCGGTGCCGACCGGCGATGAAGACGCCACCACCCGCTGGAAACGCCTGACCAGCTATCTGGACATTGGCTGGAACCTGTTCAACTTTGCCGCGATGCTGGTTCCAGGGCTGGGCGAAGCCATGCTGGCGTTGATGGTGGCGCAGATTGGCGAAGAGCTGCTGGAGGGAATCGAGGACTGGAGCAAGGGCGATCGGGACGAAGCATCGACGCACATCAACTCGGTCTTGATCAACTTTGCGCAACTGGCCTTGATGGCCACCGGGCATGTCTTGCCCAGCGGCGCCCGGGTGGCGGTCACACCCAGCCCGATGATCGACAGCCTCAAACCGGTGGAGCTGCCCGATGGCAAGACCCGCCTCTGGAAACCGGATCTGGCGCCTTACGAGCAGTCGGTGATGCTGCCGGCCGAGGCCAAGCCCAATGATCTGGGGATTTATCAGTACAACGATCAGCAGTGGCTGCGCCTGGAGAAAAAGCATTATCGGGTGCGCCAGGACCCGGTGACGGGCGAGCATCGTCTGCAGCATCCGACCCGGCCAAGCGCCTATCAGCCCAGGGTGGAGCACAATAATGCCGGCGCCTGGAAAGCTGAAACCGAGCACCCCTTGAGGTGGGACGCGACTCAACTGGTGTCTCGCCTGGACAACTCACTGGATAATTACTCGGCATCTACCCTGGCCAAGATCCAGCAAGTGAGCGGCGTTGAAGAGGGGCTGTTGCGCCGGTTGCATGTTGAACATGAAACGCCGCCTGCGCTGTTGCGCGATACGTTGACACGTTTCAATACCTATGCGGACGCGCAACGCTATCCCGAGCAAATCCTGTCGGATCAGGTGTCGGAGGAAATGTCCGGTTTTCTGCCGGCGACGCTGGTCGAGCTGCCGCGCTGGCCGGAGTCCCGGGCCCTGGAGGTGTTTGAACGCGATGACCGCACCGGTGCGTCCGTCAAGCATGGCAACACCCTGGCCGCTGAGCCACAGACCCTCAAAATCAGCCGCTCGGAGTTGGTGGCCGGGAAACTGCCTGAACGGGTGATTGAGTCGCTGGACACGGCTGAACTTCGCGAGATGCTGGGTGCGAAGGTCGCCAATGACACGTCCTCACGGATCGACGCGCTGCGCAGTCGCCTGGCCATGCAGGCGCGCAAGCAACAAAAGCGTCTGTTCGACGCACTCTACAAGAGCCGCGATGTGTCCGGCAGCGCGCAAGTGCGTTTGCTGGTGGATGATTTTGCGCAGCTGCCCGCCAGCGTCGCGCAAGAATTACTCGAGAGTGCCGAGCCTGCGGACCTGCAGCATCTGACCGAGAAACGCCGCCTGCCGTTGCGTTTGCGCCGGCAGGCCCGCCTGGCGCAGGAGCACGTGCGCTTGAACCGGGCCTATGAGGGGCTTTACCTCGATGAACTGGTAAGTGCCGATACCCGCCGGCTCGAACTCGCCACGCTGGCCAGCCTGCCCGGTTGGTCGACGCAAGTGCGGATCGAAATTCGTCACCTGGGATTTTCCGGGGATTTGCTCGCCAGCGTGGGGCCGGCGCAGGCACCGATCCGTAAGGTGCTGGTGCTGGACGAAGATGGCCTCTACCAGGCGCGTGACGCAAATGATCACCACTTGCACGGTACCGACGACCTCTATGCTTCGGTGCTGCATGCGCTGCCTGACAATGAGCGCAACGCACTGGGTTATGACATTCACGAAAATGCACGGCTCAAGGAAGCGGTGCGGCGTTCGCCACTGAGCCATGAGCAGTTCGAGCCGATTCTGCTGGAGCAGCCGATCCGTAAACCGTTGTACGACCTGCAAGCCATGCGTTTGCCAGGTGGAATGTTGGGGTATTTGCGTGAACTCGTTGGCGGGCGTGCTGAGCAAAGTCCGCAGGCGCGGATACGAAGGCTCTATCCCGCTTTCACGGAGCAAGAGTCCACTGCGTTGCTGGAGCGTTTCAACCGCCAAGGGATACTGGTCGACCTGCAGCTTGAAGCACTTGAACTTGAATTCGAACGGTTGAGCTCAACGCTCAAGCGATGGGTGAACTCGCCGACCCGGGATTTCCGTTTTAGCCCCAGTGGCTTCGACGAACGGAACGCGAGGAGTCAGTTCGCCCGCAAGATCAGGCAATGCTGGCAACGCACGGGGCCAAAACAGTTCGACTCATTCGGCAATGTGATTGGAGAGAAACTGGACTTGAGCAGCTTTCCTCTGAACCTGCATTTCAAAAACATGCCGGCGCTGGAAGGCAATTTCGACCATGTCACTTATCTGAAGATGTTCAACTGCGGCGTGACCGATGCGCAACAATCCTTTCTTCAGCCGTTTCGCAAGTTGCGCGCCCTGGACCTTGGCAACAATCGACTAACGGCTTTGCCGCGACACATCGCCCAGATGCCGCACCTCAATTTCCTCGAGCTCTCGGGCAACCGGATTGTGCTGATGGCCTCCGATGTCGACGTGCTCGGTCGCTGCACGAAGCTGCAAACCCTGGGGCTGGCAGGAAACCCGTTGGGTCTGCTGCCGAACATCAGTCGCATGCCCGACCTGCATACGCTGCTGCTGTACGACACCGGCGCGACCACGTGGCCTGCGGGGCTCTTCGACCTTCCACGCCCCCGGCATATCCATCTGGACCTGCAACACAACGTGCTTACGCACATACCCGAAGTCACCCCGGGTTCGGTCGATGCAGAGTTACTGGCGCGTACGTTGCTCAGCCGCCAGCCGCCCTTCATGTCAGCCGAAAACCTGGAACGGCTCAAGGAGTACATCAGGTCGACAGGGCTGGACCCCGATCGCCCGTACCCTCCCCGGGGCGTGCGTGACACCCTGCAATGGCAGCAAGGCATTACCTTTGACCAATGGGTACAAAATCAAATGCTCTGGGATGCGCTTGAAGATGAGTTCAACTCGCACGGTTTCTTCGACGAGATCAGGCGCCTGACCCAATCGGCAGACTTCACCGCGGGCGGCGCCTATCGAACCGATCTGACGGCCAAGGTGTGGCGAATGATCGAGACCATGGCGAGGGACGCTGAGCTGCGCACAAAATTTTTCAGCGAAGCGTCGATGCGCACCCAATGCGTGGATGGCGCGACCCAGCTGTTCAATGTTCTGGGGGTCGATGTGCTGGTCCAGGAAGCCCTCGAACTGGGCAACGCCAGTTTGATCGAAACGCAGTTGGTCGAATTGGCCCGGGGCAAGAGCCGCCTGGATGAAATCGAGCGAATCGCCCGTCGTCATATCATCGACCGCGAAGCCGCGGGCGAGCGATTTCGACGCATCGATGAGGAAGGCAATGTGACCGGAACCATCGATGAGGTCGAGGTCCATCTCGCCTTCATGACGGACCTGGCGGAGCGCCTTAACCTGCCCTGGCAGGCGCGCGGTATGCAGTTTCGCCAGATCGCAGGCGTTACCAGTGAAATGATCGAGGACGCCTACCAGCGGGTCCTGGGGCTGGAGGAGGGCGATCTGCTGCGTGATTCGATTGCCGAGCAGCCGTTTTGGCGGACCTATGTGCAGCGCTCGAATCGCGCACGGTTCAGGGTCTTTGATCGCAAGACGGAAGCGACGACCGAGTTCAAAGTCGCTCTGGATGATCGTGCCGCCGGTTCGGACCTGACGCTCAAGGAAAGAGAGAAGCTGAAGGAAGACATCAGGGTGCTGGCCGCTGAACTGGGTAAACCTGAAAGCGCCTTCGAGCCGGGGAAAGTCGTGACCGATGAAGTGTTTGCCGCAGAGCTTGACCTGATCAGGGACGAGCGCGAAACCCTCCTCAAGAAATTGACTCAGCAAGCCATGGACCGGGCAAAACTGCGCCGGGTTGAACCGCCTGCCTTTACGCTCGAGACCACTGACTGACACGGTTCTGTTCTTCGATGTGAAGGCGCAACCAGCGCATCCATAGATGCCATTAAAACCCTGAGTGATCGCGCACTCAGGGTTTTTTCTTGCCTTGAATGTTCAGAAGAGGAAATAGCGCTGCGCCATCGGCAACACATCCGCCGGCTCACACCACAACAACTCGCCGTCAGCCTTGACCTGATAGGTCTGCGGATCGACGTCGATGTTCGGCAAGTAGTCGTTGTGGATCAGGTCGGTTTTCTGCACGTCGCGACAGCCTTTGACCACGGCGATTTTCTTCTTCAATCCCAGGACTTCGGGCAATCCGGCGTCATGTGCCGCCTGGCTGATGAAGGTCATGCTGGTGGCATGCAATGAGCCGCCGAAGCTGGCGAACATCGGGCGGTAGTGCACCGGTTGCGGCGTCGGAATTGAAGCGTTGGCGTCGCCCATCAGGCTGGCCGCAATGGCACCACCCTTGAGGATCAGCGTCGGTTTGACGCCGAAGAATGCCGGGCGCCAAAGCACCAGGTCGGCCCATTTGCCCACTTCCACCGAGCCCACTTCGTGACTGATGCCGTGGGTGATCGCCGGGTTGATGGTGTACTTGGCGATGTAGCGTTTGGCGCGGAAGTTGTCGTTGCCTGTGCCGTCACCCGCCAGCGGCCCGCGCTGTTTTTTCATCTTGTCGGCGGTCTGCCAGGTGCGCGTGATGACTTCGCCGACGCGACCCATGGCCTGGCTGTCGGAGCTGATCATCGAGAACGCACCGAGGTCGTGGAGGATGTCTTCGGCGGCAATGGTCTCGCGGCGAATACGGCTTTCGGCGAAGGCCACGTCTTCGGCAATGCTCGGGTCAAGGTGATGGCAGACCATCAGCATGTCGAGGTGTTCGTCGATGGTGTTACGGGTGAACGGTCGGGTCGGGTTGGTCGAACTCGGCAGCACGTTGGCGAAGCCGCAGGCCTTGATGATGTCCGGTGCGTGACCGCCACCGGCACCTTCGGTGTGATAGGTGTGGATGGTGCGGCCCTTGAAAGCGGCGAGGGTGGTTTCGACGAAGCCTGATTCGTTGAGGGTGTCGGTGTGGATCGCCACCTGCACGTCGAACTGATCGGCGACGCTCAGGCAGTTGTCGATGCTTGCCGGGGTGGTGCCCCAGTCTTCATGCAACTTGAGGCCGATGGCGCCGGCCTTGACCTGCTCGATCAACGGCTCCGGCAAGCTGGCGTTGCCTTTGCCGGTGAGGCCGATGTTCATCGGGAACGCATCGGCGGCCTGGAGCATGCGCGCCAGATGCCACGGGCCGGAGGTGCAGGTGGTGGCGTTGGTGCCGGTGGCCGGACCGGTGCCGCCGCCGATCATGGTGGTGACGCCGCTCATCAGCGCCTCTTCGATCTGCTGCGGGCAGATGAAGTGGATGTGGGTGTCGATGCCGCCGGCGGTGAGGATCATGCCTTCGCCCGCGATGACTTCGGTGCTGGCCCCGATGGCAATGGTCACGTCCGGTTGCACGTCCGGGTTGCCGGCCTTGCCGATGCCGGCGATGCGCCCGTCCTTGAGGCCGACGTCAGCTTTGACGATGCCCCAGTGATCGATGATCAGCGCATTGGTGATCAACGTGTCGACCACTTCGGCGGCCAGCAATTGGCTCTGGCCCTGACCATCGCGGATCACCTTGCCGCCGCCGAACTTCACTTCTTCGCCATAGGTGGTGAAGTCTTTTTCCACTTCGATCCACAGTTCGGTGTCGGCCAGGCGCACCTTGTCGCCGACGGTGGGGCCGAACATGTCGGCGTAGGCTTGTCTTGAGATTTTCATGCGCTTGCCTTGTAAATGATGGGTGTCAACCTGCGATCCATTGTGGCGAGGGAGCTTGCTCCCGTTGGGCTGCGCAACAGCCGTGAAACCTGCAATCGGATATCGTCAGGTACACCCCATGTTTCTGATTAGCGAGCGCTTCGCACTCGAGCGGGAGCAAGCTCCGTCGCCACAGGGGAACATTTCAGTCGAGATTGCCCATGACCCTGCCGGCAAACCCGAACACCCGACGATGCCCCGCCAGATCCACCAACTCGACGTCGCGACTCTGCCCCGGTTCAAAGCGCACGGCAGTGCCGGCGGGGATGTTCAGGCGCATGCCGCGGCTGGCGGTGCGGTCGAAGGTCAACGCGTCGTTGGTTTCGAAAAAGTGGTAATGCGAACCGACCTGGATCGGCCGGTCGCCACTGTTGGCCACGGTCAGGCTGATGGTGCGGCGACCGGCGTTGAGTTCGATGTCGCCGGGCTGGATCTGGTATTCACCGGGAATCATCAATGGGCTCCTTGGAGAATCTTGTAGTAGAGGGCGGTGGGCTTGTAACGGCCGCTCGGGTCGCAGGCGTAATCGGGGATTTCCCCGGCGCGGGTGTAGCCCAGGGCTTTGTAGAAATCCTCAGCGGGCGAGCCGGCTTCAGTGTCGAGGTAGAGCATGCCGCGCTTGTGTTGCAAGGCGGCCTGTTCCAATGCGGTCATCAACTGTTGGCCCAGGCCACGACGTCGCGCATGTTCGCGCACCAGCAATTTCTGCACTTCGGCGCGGTTCAGGCCATTGGCTTTGCGGCACAGGCCCAGTTGCACGCTGGCTTGCACCTGTTCGTCCTTGACCACCACCCACAGCAACAAATTGCCTTTGTTGAGATTGTCCTGAACCTCATCGAAATAGGCGTGGGCCTGCGTGGCATCGAGGTCGGCCATGAAGCCGACACTGGCGCCATAGCCGACGGCATCGAGCAGCAGATCAATCAGGCCCTGACGGTAGTGCGCAAAGCTTTCTACATTGACGCGTCGCAGTTGGGCGGGATTCATGAGCGATCACTCCTTGTGGGCGGCAGGTGGCTGTGCGCCAGGATTGAGGGTCAGTTGCATGAAGGTCAGGTCCAGCCAGCGCCCGAATTTGGTACCCACTTGTGGCATCTGCCCGGTGGTGACGAAACCGATGCGCTCATGCAAGCGGATCGAGGCGGTGTTGCCACTTTCGATGGCCGCGACCATGACGTGTTTGCCGCAACCTCGGGCGCGCGCTACCAGCACGTCCATGAGTTGCGGCCCCAGGCCATTGCCGCGTTGATCGCTGCGTACGTAGACCGAGTGCTCGACGGTGTGGCGGAAGCCGTCGAATGGGCGCCAGTCGCCGAAAGAAGCGTAGCCCAGTACGGCGTCGTCCATATCGACGATTACCAGGATCGGATACGCCTGCGCCTGTCGGGCGTGGAACCAGGCCTGACGGTTGTCGAGGTCCACGGCATGTTCGTTCCAGATCGCGGTGGTGTTGAGCACGGCGTCGTTGTAAATATCGCGGATCGCCGCAAGATCGGCATGCACGGCATCGCGGATGTGGTAAGTCATGGCGGGACCTCAGGCGATCGGTTGGTGGACGGTGACCAGTTTGGTGCCATCGGGGAACGTCGCTTCGACCTGGATCTCCGCAATCATCTCCGGGATACCCTCCATTACTTGTTCGCGGCTGAGCAAGGTGGTGCCCAAGTGCATCAGTTCGGCCACGGTTCGACCATCGCGCGCGCCTTCGAGCAGCGCCGCGGAAATGTAGGCCATGGCTTCCGGGTAATTGAGTTTCACACCGCGCGCCAAACGCCGCTCGGCGACGAGGCCGGCGGTGAAGATCAGCAGCTTGTCTTTTTCACGTGGGGTCAGGTCCATTGGTGCAATCCATCAGGGCAGATTAAAAGGTATTCGGGCATGTAAACACGAACCCTGTGGGAGCTGGCTTGCCAGCGATGAGGACCTCGATGCCGCCAAAAGCATCGCTGGCAAGCCAGCTCCCACAGGGTTCGGTGTTCAGGTGTTCCAGATGCGTGGTGGCATGGCTTCGCGATCCAAAAGCGCTGGGCGCAGCAACTTCCACAATTCAATCAGCCAGCCCCGTGCCAGCAATGCCTCACTGGCCAGGCATCGAGCCACCAGCAACCCGGGCAACTGGGTCAGGTCCCCGCGCACTTCGTTGGGCAGCGAGCGGCATTTCTCCAGCAACTCACTATCTATCTCGCCAGTCACCAACAAGGTGCCAAACACCGGTTGACCATCCAGCCCGATCGGTGAATCGAGCAGGCCGTCATTGCCGACAATGCGCTGGCGTTCATGCCAGAGCAACTGGCCGTCGCGACGGATCTCCAGTTGCGCCTGAAAGTGCCCGAGGTTGAAACGCTCACCGCTGGCCGGTCGGCCCAGGGCCACCACATCCCAGTAGAACAGACGGGCATCGCCTTCAAGCTCGACAGAGGTGCTGAGTTCGGCCTGCGCTGCACTGAAAATGATCGTTTCCTGGGGCAGCCATTCCAGTGTCGCACCGGCGGCTACTTTCAAGTCCAGCCGCTGATAGGCAGGGCCTGCCGCGCGATACCACTTGGCTGCCCCGGGACTGGTGATTTGCGCCCAGGCGCGGGAACCGACATCGGCCGAAATGTTCAGGCGATCACCGCCGGCAATCCCGCCCGGCGGGTGGACGATGATGTGCTGGCAGACTTCGGGACCTTCGGCATACAGGTGTTTTTGCACCCGCAGCGGGCCTTTGTGCCGGCGCTGGACCGGGCGCGTGGCGTCGTTGAACCGGGCGTAGCCCAGTTCCAGCTCGGCATGCCAACTGGGGGTAAACGAAATGCCGGATGCGGGAAGAGTCATGGTCAATGCTTTTCGGGAGTTCGACAGCAGGGTTGCAAAGGCTGTGCCGCAGGTATTTATCCGCAAGAGCAGGATTGTTAAGGCGCGCCGCGCACCAGCAAGGGGCGCGGCGCAACGAGGAGTGCGACAAATTGGTGCTTGGAATGACTCAGATCGTGACCAGTCCGCGCACGCCTTCCGCTTCCATGTTCTCGCCGCGACCCTGTTGCACGATTTCGCCCCGGGACATCACCAGGTATTGATCGGCCAGTTCGGCGGCGAAATCGTAGAACTGCTCCACCAGCAGAATGGCCATGTCGCCACGGGCAGCGAGTTTCTTGATCACTGCGCCGATCTCCTTGATCACCGAGGGCTGGATGCCTTCGGTGGGCTCATCGAGGATCAGCAGGCGTGGGCGGCTGGCCAGTGCGCGACCAATGGCCAGTTGCTGTTGCTGACCACCGGAAAGGTCGCCACCGCGGCGTTGCTTCATCTGCAGCAGCACCGGGAACAATTCGTAGATGAACGCCGGGACTTCTTTCGCTTCACTGCCTGGAAAGCGTGAAAGACCCATCAGCAGGTTTTCTTCCACGGTCAGGCGGCCGAAGATTTCCCGGCCTTGCGGCACGTAGGCGATGCCGGCGTGCACCCGTTGGTGCGGCTTGAAGGTGGTGATCGGTTTACCTTCCCAATTGACCGCACCTTCCTTGGCCGGCAGCAGCCCCATCAGGCATTTGAGCAACGTGGTCTTGCCCACGCCGTTACGCCCGAGCAGGCAGGTGACTTCACCGACCTTCACCTCAAACGTCAGGCCGCGCAGGATGTGGCTACCGCCATAATATTGGTGCAGCTTGTCGACTTGCAGCATGTCCATGTTCTCCCCGTGATCGTTCCCACGCTCTGCGTGGGAATGCATTCCGTGACGCTCAGCGTCACCATGCGCAGGACTTGAGCCCTGCATTGTCAGCGGGACGCGGAGCGTCCCAGGCGGCATTCCCACGCGGAGCATGGGAACGATCAATTCGCAAAATCAGCGACCGAGGTAGACCTCGATCACCCGCTCGTTGTCCTGTACCTGCGCAAGCGACCCTTCGGCCAACACGCTGCCCTGATGCAACACGGTGACGTGGTCGGCAATCGAGCCGACGAAGCCCATATCGTGTTCCACCACCATCAGCGAATGCTTGCCGGCCAGGGTCTTGAACAGCTCGGCGGTGAATTCGGTTTCGGCGTCGGTCATGCCGGCAACCGGTTCGTCGAGCAGCAGCAGTTGTGGGTCCTGCATCAGCAACATGCCGATCTCCAGAAACTGCTTTTGCCCGTGTGACAGCAACCCGGCGGGGCGATTGACCGACGCGGTCAGGCGAATGGTATCGAGCACTTCGGCGATGCGATCCTTTTGCTCACCATTGAGCCGCGCCCGCAGGCTGGCCCACACCGACTTGTCGGTTTTCTGCGCCAGCTCCAGATTCTCAAAAACGCTCAGGGCCTCGAACACTGTGGGCTTCTGGAACTTGCGACCGATACCGGCCTGGGCGATCTGCACTTCGCTCATCTGTGTCAGGTCCAGGGTTTCGCCAAACCAGGCCTTGCCGTGGCTGGGCCGGGTCTTGCCGGTGATCACGTCCATCAACGTGGTCTTGCCCGCGCCGTTGGGGCCGATGATGCAGCGCAGTTCGCCGACGCCGATGTACAGGTTCAGATCGTTCAGGGCCTTGAAGCCATCGAAGCTGACGCTGATGTCTTCCAGGGTCAGGATGGTGCCGTGGCGGGTGTTCAGGCCCTTGCCGGCGCGTTGACCAAGGCCGATGGTGTCGCGGCTGGTGCCGGCGTCCTTGTTGGGCTCCACGGGGAAGAACGCGGGTTCGAGCATGAATTGCGCCGTCGCAGTGACTCTCATTGCTCACCTCTCTTTTTCAGCAAACCGATCACGCCTTTGGGCAAATACAAGGTCACGACAATGAACAGCGCACCGAGGAAGAACAGCCAATACTCGGGGAACGCCACGGTGAACCAGCTCTTCATGCCGTTGACCACGCCGGCACCGAGCAACGGACCGATCAAGGTGCCACGACCGCCGAGGGCCACCCACACCGCCGCTTCAATCGAGTTGGTCGGCGACATTTCACTCGGGTTGATGATGCCGACTTGCGGCACATACAACGCGCCGGCCAAACCGCATAGCACAGCGCTCAACACCCACACGAACAACTTGAAACCCCGCGGATCGTAGCCACAGAACATCAAGCGATTCTCCGCATCGCGCAGCGCGGTCAGCACTCGGCCGAACTTGCTTTGCGCCAGCCGCCAGCCGATGTACAGGCTCGCCACCAGCAACAGCACCGTGGCGAAAAACAGCACGGCGCGGGTGCCGGGTTCAGTAATGCCGAAGCCGAGAATCGTGCGGAAGTTGGTGAAGCCGTTGTTGCCACCGAAGCCGGTTTCGTTGCGGAAAAACAGCAGCATCCCGGCGAAGGTCAGGGCCTGGGTCATGATCGAGAAATACACGCCCTTGATCCGCGAACGGAAGGCGAAAAAGCCGAACACCAGCGCCAGCAGACCCGGCGCCAACACCACCAGGCACAGGGCCCAGAGGAAGCTGCTGGTGCCGGCCCAGTACCACGGCAGCTCGGTCCACGACAGGAACGTCATGAACGCCGGCAAGCCATCTCCCGAGGCCTGGCGCATCAGGTACATGCCCATCGCGTAACCGCCGAGGGCGAAGAACAGACCATGGCCCAGGGACAGCAGGCCGGCGTAACCCCAGACCAGGTCCAGCGCCAGGGCAACGATGGCGTAGCAGAGAATCTTGCCCACCAGCGTCAGCGTGTAGGCGGATACATGCAACGTGCTGTCCACCGGTAGCAACGACAGCAGCGGCAATGCCAGCAGCAGGGCGAGGATCACCGCGCCGACAGCGATCGTGACTTTCGGGCCGGCCTTTTGGGTAGCCGTGACAATCAGAGGCTGGTTCATCAGTCGATTACCCGTCCTTTCAGTGCAAAGAGACCTTGCGGACGTTTCTGGATGAACAGAATGATCAGCGCGAGGATGAGGATCTTGCCGAGCACGGCGCCGATCTGCGGTTCGAGAATCTTGTTGGCGATCCCCAGGCCAAACGCGGCGAACACGCTGCCGGCCAATTGCCCGACGCCGCCGAGCACCACCACCAGGAACGAGTCGATGATGTAGCTCTGGCCCAGATCCGGGCCGACGTTGCCGATCTGGCTCAGCGCAACGCCACCCAGACCGGCAATGCCCGAACCGAGGCCGAAGGCGAGCATGTCCACGCGTCCGGTGGGCACGCCGCAACAGGCCGCCATGTTGCGGTTCTGGGTGACGGCGCGCACGTTCAGGCCCAGGCGTGTCTTGTTCAGCAGCAGCCAGGTCAGCACCACCACAAACAAGGCGAAGGCGATGATGACGATGCGGTTGTACGGTAGAACCAGATTGGGCAGCACTTGAATGCCGCCCGACAGCCACGCGGGGTTGGCCACTTCAACGTTCTGCGCGCCGAACACCAGACGCACCAGTTGAATCAGCATCAGGCTGATGCCCCAGGTGGCGAGCAGGGTCTCCAGTGGGCGGCCATAGAGGTGGCGAATCACCGTACGCTCCAGCGCCATGCCGATGGCGGCGGTGACAAAAAAGGCCACGGGCAAGGCGATCAGTGGATAGAACTCAATGGCCTGCGGCGCGTAGCGCTGGAACATCAATTGCACGACATAGGTCGAGTAGGCACCGAGCATCAGCATTTCGCCGTGGGCCATGTTGATCACGCCGAGCAGGCCGAAGGTGATCGCCAGGCCCAACGCTGCGAGCAGCAGAATCGAACCCAGCGACATGCCGCTGAAGGCCTGGCCCACAAGCTCGCCGATCAGCAGTTTGCGTTTGACCTGGGCCAGGCTGGTTTCGGCCGCTGTGCGTACAGTGGCATCGGTTTCAACGGCGGGATCGAGCAAGCCTTCGAGCCGGGTGCGGGCCAGCGGGTCACCGGTTTCACCGAGCAGGCGCACAGCGGCGAGCCGCACAGCCGGGTCGGCATCAACCAATTGCAGATTGGCCAGGGCAAGGCTCAGTGCGGCATGGACGCTTTCGTCCTGTTCGCCAGCAAGCTGCTGGTCGAGGAATTTCAACTGCGCCGGTTTGGCGCTTTTCTGTAGTTGCTGTGCAGCGGCCAGACGCAGTCTGGCGTCGGCGGCGAGCAACTGATGGCTGGCCAGGGCGGTGTCGATCAACCCCCGCAAGCGATTGTTCAGGCGCAAGGTTTTCGGTTGGCCGTCGACGGTCAATACGCCTTGTTGCAGGGCATTGATCAGCTCGACGCGGACCGGATCGGGCTGCGCGGCCCAGGCTTCGAGCAACTTGGCTTGCTGCACGGGATTGGCGGCGACGAAGTCTTCGGCGTCGCCGGCGTGAGTGGCCATCGGCAGCAACAACGCGAGGGCGAGGAGAAAGCGGTAGAGGGCAGTGGGCATAGAGAGTCGCCTTGCTCGGACTAATGTGAAGGCTGGCTCTTGTGGCGAGGGAGCTTGCTCCCGCTGGGACGCGAAACGGCCCCAAAAAAGGACTGCTGCGCAGTCCAACGGGAGCAAGCTCCCTCGCCACAAAAACCGCTCCCACTGGAAGTTGGTTTTGATCGTTCCCACGCTCCGCGTGGGAATGCAGCCCGGGACGCTCCGCGTCCCTGAAGCGGACGCAGAGCGTCCGTTGAGGCATTCCCACGCAGAGCGTGGGAACGATCAGGTTGAGCGGGATAACTCAGTTGCTCTTCACCGCATACTCCGGCTTCTTGTCGTTGCCCGGAATGAACGGGCTCCACGGCTGGGCGCGAATCGGGCCTTCGGTCTGCCATACGACGTTGAACTGACCGTCGGCCTGGATCTCGCCGATCATCACCGGCTTGTGCAGGTGGTGGTTGGTCTTGTCCATGGTCAGGGTGTAGCCGGACGGCGCGGCGAAGGTCTGGCCGCCGAGGGCTTCACGGACTTTGTCGACGTCGGTGGACTTGGCTTTTTCAGCGGCCTGCGCCCACATGTGGATGCCGACGTAAGTGGCCTCCATCGGGTCGTTGGTCACGGCTTTGTCAGCGCCTGGCAGGTTGTGTTTCTTGGCGTAGGCTTTCCAGTCGGCAACGAATTTCTTGTTCGCCGGGTTCTCCACCGATTCGAAGTAGTTCCACGCCGCGAGGTTGCCCACCAGCGGTTTGGTGTCGATGCCGCGCAGTTCTTCTTCGCCCACCGAGAACGCCACGACTGGAACGTCGGTGGCTTTGAGCCCCTGGTTGGCCAGTTCTTTGTAGAACGGCACGTTGGAGTCACCGTTGACGGTGGAGATGACCGCCGTCTTGCCGCCGGCCGAGAACTTCTTGATGTTGGCGACGATGGTTTGATAGTCGCTGTGACCGAACGGCGTGTAGACCTCTTCGATGTCCTTGTCGGCCACACCTTTGGAGTGCAGGAACGAACGCAGGATCTTGTTGGTGGTGCGCGGGTAGACGTAGTCGGTGCCGAGCAGGAAGTAACGCTTGGCGCTGCCGCCTTCTTCGCTCATCAGGTATTCAACGGCGGGGATCGCCTGCTGGTTCGGCGCGGCGCCGGTGTAGAACACGTTCGGCGACATCTCTTCGCCTTCGTACTGCACCGGATAGAACAGCAGGCCATTGAGCTCTTCGAACACCGGCAGTACCGATTTGCGCGACACCGAAGTCCAGCAACCGAACACCACGGCGACCTTGTCCTGGGTCAGCAGCTGGCGGCCCTTTTCGGCGAACAGCGGCCAGTTGGACGCAGGGTCCACGACCACCGGCTCCAGCATCTTGCCGTTCACGCCGCCCTTGGCATTGATCTCGTCGATGGTCATCAGCGCCATGTCTTTGAGCGACGTTTCGGAGATCGCCATGGTGCCGGACAACGAATGCAGAATACCGACCTTGATGGTCTCGGCAGCCTGGACGGTCCAGGTCATGCCCATCGCGGCAATGCTTGCCGAAAGTGTGAAAGCCTTGATCAAACTGCGACGCTTCATTGTGCGATCTCCATGAACTTATGAATTTTCTTGGGTGGCAGATGCGGACTACTGAAGGGTCTTTAGCAAGGGCTGTGCCCGGTCGGGCAAAGGTAGGAAAATGTCGGTTTAGAGCGATTGAGCGTTGGCGGGATGCACCATGAGAGAACGCTGTTGGCGCGCTGGTGCAGGTGGCCGCGCCAGATTGGGGCGAGCCGTGCCGATCAAACTGTAGGCGCGAGCCTGCTCGCGATAGCGGTAGATCAGACAACATCTGCGCTGGCTGAAAAATCGCCACCGCGAGCAGGATTCAACAGTGGGTATCAGTTTTGTAAGCGACGAGTGTCAGCTTTTGATGCAGGTTTCAAAACCATGTCCGCCACCTTCGTACTCCGGGCCGTAGTAGTACTTGGTGAATGAAGTTTTCCCGTCAGGCGTGGACGCGATGTTCGCTATCCCGACACCGTAGTCCTTGAGCGACGGGTCGGTATGGGCAAAGTAAATCGCCAGGGAATTCAAGTTGGCGGCGGCAAACCCGTCATACCGCGAGTTGTCGGGCAATGTCAGGGTAAAACCGTAGGCGCCATGTTCGCCGGTACTTTGTTCGGCATTGAGTTTCATGTCGACAACCCCTTCAAACGGGCCGATGTGACTGTCCATTCCGGTACATTGATATCGGCCGCTGTAGTCAACGCCAGTAAAGGGTGGCTTGGCTGCCCATGCAGGCGTTGAAACAAGTGCGATGGCTATGATGAGTTTTTTGAACATGGTTACCTCTTTCCGCTCCTGTAAGAATTATGACGGTTAAGGTGTAGGAATAATCGTCATTAATGTGCGCAAGTTTTTATTATGTAACTTGCTGGAGCGGAGTATGAGCGTGGTCATGGATTTGTTAAGTGCCAACTCAATACGAGACTTTTCCAGACCTCCATGTGGTTTTTAGTTTGTTTTAATTAAACATGATGTTAACGACGTCGCATCAAACCGATGAAAAACAAGCCGCCAATCGCGGCGGTGGCCACGCCGATGGGCAAGTCTTCGGGCGCGATCAGCGTCCGGGCGGCGACGTCGACCCATACCAGAAACACGCTGCCGAGCAGTACGCACACCGGCAGCAATCTACGGTGTTCCGCGCCGACCAGTCGCCGCGCAATATGCGGCACCATCAACCCGACAAAACCAATGGAGCCGCTGATCGACACCAGCACCCCGGTCATCAGCGAAGCGATCACGAACACTCGCAACCGCACGGATCGCGCATTCAATCCCAGCGTCACGGCAGTCTGCTCGCCGGCCATCAACGCATTGAGCGGTCGAGCCATGCCCAGCATCAGCACCAACCCAATCAACACGCTGGCGGCGGGCACCGCGAGCAATTCCCAGCGCGCCAGCCCGAGACCACCGAGCATCCAGAACATCACCGCCGAACTGGCGCGATGGTCGCCCATGAACAGCAGCAAGTTGGCAACCGCCATCATCACGAACGACACCGCCACGCCGCACAGCAGCAGGCGTTCACTTTCGAGTCGACCGTGGCGGCTGGCGATCATCAGCACCACCAGCATGCTCAACAATGCACCGATGAATGCTGCAATCGGCAAGGTCAGCAAGCCAACGATTTCACCGACATGCAACATCACGATCACCGCGCCCAGGGTTGCGCCGGAGGTGACTCCCAGCAGATGCGGATCGGCCAGCGGATTGCGGGTCGCCGCTTGCAGCACCGCGCCGACCAGCGCCAACCCGGCGCCGACCAGCGCACCGAGCAACATGCGCGGTACGCGGATCAGCCAGACGATATGTGCCTGCCCGGCGCTCCACTCCTGCACACCAACGCCGAACAACTTGTGCAGGAGAATCCGCCAGACCACGTCCACCGGCACCCGCGCCGGGCCGAATCCCAGCGATACCACGCACGACACCAGCAGCAGCGCGCCAAGGGCCATCAGCAACAAGGCGTAGCGACGATTGATCATGCGCCGTGCAAACCCTTGGCCAGGGTTTCCACCGCCAGGACGTTGTCGATCCCCGGGGTGGCCTGCACGTAGGGAATGACGATGAAGCGTTGGTGCTTGATCGCGTCCACCGATTGCAGCGCCTTGTTGCTGCGCAGGAATTCAATCTTCTGTTCGGCGGTGACTTCGCCATAGTCGACGATCACGATCACCTGCGGGTTGCGCTCAACCACGTTCTCCCAGTTGACCCGGGTCCAGCTCGCGTCGACATCGGCGAGAATGTTTTGCCCGCCGGCGGCATCGATTAGCGCTTGCGGCATGCCCAGGCGACCGGACGTCATGGCCCGGTCTTCACCGCTGTCATAGAGAAAGACCCTGGGCTTATCGGCGGGCAGACCCTTGCGAATCCTGCTGACTTGCGCCTGCATTTCACTGATCACGGCATCGGCGCGATCCTGCACGTCGAAAATCCTGCCGAGGTTGCGCAGGTCGTTGTACGTGTCTTCGAGGCTGGCCGGTGGACGCTTCATCACGAATGCGCAGGACTCGGTCAGTTCGTAGACATTGATGCCCAACGGTTGCAGGGTTTGCGGCGTGAGGTCACCGCCGACACGCATGCCGTAATCCCAACCGGCGAAGAAGAAATCGACATTGGCGTTGAGCAGGGTTTCCACCGACGGGTACTTGGCCGCCAGCTCCGGCAAGCCGTCGAGGATGCTCTGCATCTGTGGCGTCACCGCTTTCCAGCCACTGACGCCGCTGTACCCGACCATCTGTGGCTTGAGGCCAAGGGCGAGCATCATTTGGGTCATGTTGATGTCGTGGCTGACCGCGTGTTTCGGCGCCTGCTGGAAGGTCACTTGACGATTGCAGCTCTGCACCGTCAACGGGTAATGCGTGGGCTCGGCATACGCCTGGGCGCTGCCCAGCAACACCGCGAGGGAAAGACTGGAACGCAGCAGATTCATGGTTGGGTTATCCAGGTAATACGGGGGTAGCCGTGCAAGGGATGTTCATCGATCAACGCTTCGACGCCGAACACGTTACGCAACAACGCGGCGTTGAGGACTTCTTTCGGTGTGCCGCAAGCGACGATGCGGCCGTGATCGATCACGTACAGCCGATCGCAGAACGCCGCGGCCAGATTGAGGTCATGGATGCTCGCCAGGGTGCCGATCTTCAAGCGCTTGACCAACTGCAACAGCTCCAGCTGATAGCGCGGATCAAGGTGATTGGTCGGCTCGTCGAGGATCAGCAGTTGCGGTTGCTGGGCCAACGCGCGGGCCAGGATCACCCGCTGCTTTTCACCGCCGGACAGGGTGGTAAACGCATGGTCTTCGAAGCCCTTGAGGCCAACTGATTCCAGAGCGTGGAGGACGAGGTTTCGATCCTCGACAGTGTCGCCATCGAACAGGCCTTTGTGCGGCGTGCGCCCCATGGCGACGACTTCTTCGACGGTCAGCCCGAAGGCATCGGGGAACTCCTGCAGCACCACGGCGATGCGTTGCGCGCACCAGCGCGAGGATTGCTTCCAGACGTTGTGATGGCCGAGCCCGACCTCGCCGCTTTGCGGTTTGCTGAAGCGCCAGGCACAACGCAACAGGCTGGTCTTGCCACTGCCGTTAGGGCCGATCAACCCGACAAGCTCGCCGGCGGCCACGCGCAGCGAGGCATCACGCAGCTGGAACTGGTGATGACAATGGCCGTGGCCAAGGGGAGTCCAGGAAATATTTGTGAGGTTCAGCGAAGTCATGCAGTGACTCTTTAGGTGAAGCGAACGGACCCTTCGCTGGCAAGCCAGCTCCCACAGGTGTTATGTCGATCACAAAAATTGCGTAAGACATGGACCCTGTGGGAGCGGGCTTGCCCGCGATGAGGCCAGCAAGTAACCCTGAGTTGCCAGGATGACGCGCGGGCAGTTTACAGGGCCAAGGCTCCCGCGCATCTCGCCTGACTCACGATGAAGATGAGGCGCTTTCAGTTTCCCGGATGAAGCGCGACAGCACCAGGCGATCGAGCACCCACACCACTACCAGCGAAGCGCCCACCAGCGGAAATGCCACCGCCAATGCGAACATGATGACCATCGCGGTTTTCCACTTTGGCAGATCATGACGCAGCGGCGGAACACCGAGCTTGCCTTGCGGGCGACGCTTCCACCAGATCACCACGCCGCTGACGGCGCTGAGCAGGATCATCAGGCAGATCAGCAGCACGATGATCTGGTTGACCACACCGAACATCTTGCCTTCGTGCAGCATCACGCCGATTTCCGTGGCGCGAGCGACAGCGCCGTAATGCTCGTAGCGCACATCGGCGAGGACCTTGCCGGTGTACTGGTCGACGTGCAGCGTGGCGTCATTGCGCGGGTCGTCGGCGAACACCGCGATGGTGAAAACACCGGTGGCGGTCGTCGGCAAGGTGATGCTGTAACCCGGTTCGACCTTGCCTTGGGTGGCGATGTTCTGCACGTCTTGCAAGCTGATGCTCGGCGCCGCCGGGCCAGCCTGGGCACCACCGTGGGCCATGTGTTCGGCGTGAGCGCCGGACATCGGCATCGGTGTGTTTTCCATGGCCCAAGGGACAGTCTGGCGCGTGGCACTGTTGAGGCTGCGCGCTTCGACGTCGGACTTCGGTACGTCGTCCCACATCGCCGCCGGAAACACGTTCCACACGGCCGCATATTGTTGGCCCCAGAACCCGGTCCAGGTCATGCCGCTCAGCAGCATCACCAACAACAGGGATGCGCCCCAGAAACCGGTGACGGCGTGCAAGTCGCGCCACAGCACGCGGCCACGACTACTGAGGCGCGGCCACAAGATGCCCGCTGCCTGACCGCGCGGCCACCACAAGAACACCCCGGAAACCACCAGCACCACGCCCCACCCGGCAGCCAGTTCCACCAGTCGGTCACCGACGGTACCGATCATCAGTTCGCCGTGGATCGCCCGGGCAATGGCTTGCAGGTTCTTCCTGGCGTCCTGTTCGCCAAGAATGTCGCCATGGTACGGATCGACGAACACATTCAGCTCGGTGCCGTCTTTGATCACGACAAACTGGGCGCTGCGCTCGGCGTTGACCGGTGGCAGGTATTGCTTGATCGTCGCTTGTGGATACGAGTCCTTTACGCGTTTGAGCAAGTCATCGGCCGGGATCGTGTGATGGCCGGCCGGGACGTTGAGCAGGCTGCTGTACATCAGCGAGTCGAGCTGCGGTTTGAACAGATAAATCGTGCCGGTCAGCGCCAGCATTACCATGAATGGCGCAACGAACAATCCGGCATAGAAATGCCAGCGCCAGGCCAGGTTGTAGAAATTCACTTTGGGCTGTTTCATCACGTGTGCTCCGCTTGGCTGGATCTTTTAGTTGTTTGTTTTGCGGTTGCTGCGCAACCGATCGCGGGCAAGCCTCGCTCCTACAGGGGAGCGGGCTGCCCGCGAAGCATTCAAAAGCTCATGTCCACCTTGGTCCAGAGCGTGCGCCCCGGCTCCTTTATGGCTTGCGGGTCATTGGCCGGGTAGCCGAAACCGGCGTTGCCGGCCAGGTTCAAGTGTTCGGCGTACGCCTTGCCGAACAGGTTGTCGATGCCGCTGCTGACCTTCCAGTGGCTGTTGATCCGATAGGCGCCGTTGAGGGAGAACACGCCGAAGCCCGGCGTCTTGTCGAAGTCCTTGCCAACCACGTTGCCTTTGTTCTGGTCGATACGGTTTTGCGCGGCGACCACTCTCCACAGTGCGCCAGCGCTCCAGTTGTCTTCGCTGTAGGTCAGGCCAAAACGCGCATCCAGCGGCGGCATTTGCGGCAATGCACTGCCATCGCTGCTGTTCTTGCCCCAGGCGTAGGCCAGGGTCGCATCGGCTTTCCAGTGTTCGGTGAAGTTGTAGGCGGCGCCCAATTCGCCACCCATGATCCGCGCGTTGATGTTCTCGGCTTGCGAGGTCGTGCCCATCATTGTCGGGGTGTAGTTGAACAGGATGTAGTCGTGCACCTGACCGACATAAGCCGAAGCCCAGGCTTCGAGGTCTTCGGTCTTGTATTGCAGGCCGAAGTCGAGCTGGGTGGTCTTTTCCGGTTTGATCGAGTCGAAGGCATTCACCGAACCGGCGGGGCCGGACTTGGGCGAAAACAGCTCCCAGTAATCCGGGAACCGCTGGGTGTGCCCCAGGCCCGCATACAGCGTGGTCGGGCTGTCGGCCAAGTCGTGTTCGTAGCGGATGAAACCGCTGGGCAGGGTGTCCGCGCGGGTGTCATCGGCAGTCGGGTTCGGCCGGGTCATCATTCCTGAACCGGTGGTCTGCCGGTAATCCTTGGCCGAAGCGCGGTCCAGGCGTGCACCGCTGATCAATCGGTCACGGTCGGCGGCGTACCAGGTCAATTCGCCGAACACCCCGTAGTTATGGAAGTCGGCATCCTTGGTGTATGGCTGGTCCTTGTAGGCGTCGACACCCATGGCGCTGCGCTGGCGATGTTCGTTGGTCTGCGCGTCGATCCCACTGATCAACTGCATATCGGCCCAGCGCCAGGTGCCCTTGATTCGCGCGCCGAGGGTCCGGCGGTCGACATTGGACGCCATTGGTCCGGCCATCATCCCGGTACCGGACGGCGTGCGCAGGGTGTAGTTGTCCATCACGTGGTCGGCGTAGTTGTAATAGACCTGGGCTTCGAGCTTTTCCAGTACGTCGCTGAGGTTGGATTTCTCGAAGCGCAGGCCCAGGCTTTCGCGCTTGAATTGTGAACCGTCCATGCCGCGACCGGCGTACCGGGCCTCGCCGTCACCCTTGCCTGCGGTCAGCTCCAGCAGGGTATCGGCGTCCGGGGTCCAGCCCAGTGCGACATCGCCGTTCCATTTGTCATAACGCGAGGCGACGGTGTCGTTGTTGCCGTCCTTGTAATCGTCGGCCTGGGCGGTGTTGCCAATCACCCGCACGTAGCCCAGTGGCCCGCCAGCAGCGGCGTCCAGCACTTTATCGAAACGGCCATTGGAGCCGGCCAGCACACTGGCGTTAACCCGCGTACCCAGTTCACCGAAACTTTCCGGTTCGCGATCGAAGAGGATGGTGCCGGCCGAAGCCCCCGGTCCCCAAAGTACGGTCTGCGGGCCTTTGATGACCGTAAGCTTGTCGTAGGTTTCCGGTGAGATGTAGGAGGTGGGGGCGTCCATCCGCCCTGGGCAAGCGCCAAGCATCATGCCGCCGTTGGTGAGAATGTTCAGGCGCGAACCGAACATGCCCCGCAGCACCGGATCGCCGTTGGTACCGCCATTGCGCACCTGGGCGAATCCCGGGATGGTTTTCAGATAATCCGAACCATCGCTGGCCGGCACCGGTTGCCGCGGGTCTTTCGGATTGGTGACGATGGTCAGCGGCGAACTCGGGGCAATGGCGGTGATGACCGTCGGGCTCAGTTCTTCAGCATGACCTGCGTGTTCATCGGCCAGCACCGAAGGTGTCAGCAAGGCCCCGCACAGAATGGCGGTGGCGTGCCTGAAACGAATCATGGATTCGTTCGGGGTAAAAGACACTTGGGCAGGGCTCAAGCGTGTGTCAGCAGAAAACCTGGACATTGCAATTTCCATCGAGCAGTCGTAAACGACACGGCGGACAACCAGAGCTGTCTTCTCAACCGTGTGAAATCAGAGGTGGCTGTTTACGCGACGATGGGC
>NZ_RCNW01000095.1:0-3316 GCF_004307605.1 Pseudomonas sp. Sample_24 | reverse complement strand
CCAGTTTCGGCCTGCGCAACCGCATCGTGCGCATGCCGCTGCTCAAGGGCACCGTATCGATGACCCTGGACGGTAAACAGGGCTGCCAAAAACTCATGGGCCGCATCAAGAACCCGGACCTGGGCTCGATGCGCATCCTGCACCTGCCGCACTCCTGGAACCACTGCATGGGCGACCACATCATCGTGTTCACCGTGTGGCCGATCAGTGCCCAGGAAACGATGGTCACCACCAAGTGGATTGTGCACAAGGACGCGGTCGAAGGCGTGGACTACGACGTCGAGCGCATGCGCCAGGTCTGGGACGCCACCAACGACCAGGACCGTCGCCTGGCTGAAGAGAACCAGCGCGGCATCAACTCCACCGCTTACCAGCCAGGCCCTTACTCCAAGACCTATGAGTTTGGTGTGGTGAACTTTGTGGATTGGTACAGCGAGCGCCTGTTGAGCAACCTGGGCGCCGAGCCTGCGCCATACCTCAAAGGCGTTCCTGTCCAAGGCTGACGCCACCGCCCCCTGTAGGGGCGAGCCTGCTCGCGATGGGCGTCAACGATGACGCTGGCAGCCTGACACCCCGCGGGGTTCTCAGGTTAATCGCGAGCAGGCTCGCTCCTACAGGATTCTGTACGAAATATGATCTATTTCGTTCAGAGCTATACGATCCGCCCCCTCTAGCCTTCCGCAAACAAGTTATCCACACCTCCACCCACAGCTATTGGGGACAAGTGTGGTTTCGCTGCAAATTTTTTCCACAGAAACCCAAGAAAATCCGTGACTTATCCATAATCAGGGTTTATAGCGCCTATTGATCATTCTTTAATCAATCGCTCGAAAGCCATGATCTACGTGGCTCGTAGCGGATCGCAAACACCTTATCCACAGAAGCGCCAACAGAGATTGGGGGCAAGTATGGCCTTAGGTGGATAAAAAACGTTGAAACACCATAAGTTGCGCTGGTTATTAATTGATCTATGGGTTGCAGACCTTATTCTGCGTGGGTCGCAGCGAGGCGCGAACATGTTATCCACAGAAGCGCCAACAGGGATTGTGGGTAAACACGTATCGGCTACTGAAAAAATTAAGTTTTGTTGGTGCACGACCGATGAGTAACCGCTGAATATGCGATTGCTTCCAACTGCCAGCATTCTCAAATCATTTTTCAGAGTCTCGAAACGATTTCCTCCGTTTGTCTGATTAACTGGTTAGACGTAGTTTCAGGAACCGCTGCAATGGTCGATGACAATCGACGTAATTCAAGACTCGGCTCCCCAGGTTGGGGACTACTGGAAGTTACACCGCGGGTAGGTTTTTTATTAACGGTAAAAAGATTTCCGAGACCTTTACGCATCTGCAACAAAGGATTGTTCTCGCTGATAATTTTCTGTATTCCAACGCCCGCTCTGATAGTGACAGCACCTATGGAAAAGGTCGTGCCTATCGCAGAGACGATTCTGCCTTCTTCTTTGTAACCTGCCAGTTGCATGACAGACCCTGCGATTGCCACTGGAGATCCAACTAAACTGGTGCGGGCAGCCCAGAGGGCCAGTCCCGCAGGGGGATTAGCGATTGCGGTTATCGCGGTTGCGGCGATAATTCCAACATGTAAGCCGATTGTCAGTATTGGTTGAAGCCATTCTGGGACTTGGCCTGTCGGGTCAGTAGCGTTGACCGGATCTCCCATGCAATAGGCATAAGAATTGATCCCACCCTTCCCGAATGGACTCAACCGATCCGGACTATGAAACCGCATCAACACCGGGCTATAGACCCGATGGCCATTGCCCAGGTGATACCAACCCGTGGCACCTTCCTTGAACTGCCCATTGAAACCCAGATGCGTCCCCGCCCGTCTCTGGGCGCTTTGCAGGCCATAGGGGGAAGAGGCAAAAGGATTTGGTCCGGTGCGGTCCAGTTCGGCCAGCACGCTTTGCTGCTGATTGCTGGCGAGCAGCAAGGTTCGAGCGAACCGGGTTTCTCCCAGGCAGGATTTCAGAGGTTGGATGTTGCGGGCGATGGGCATCAATAGCGTCCTTGATGAGACCTGATAACCCGCGAAGTAATACCTGGCGCTGAAAGGCCAGGTTCGGCAAGCGGGTACTAACTGATCGGTACCCTAACAAACCGTCCTTGAAGGCAACACTATCAGTTCTGCTAGGCTCGCCCGCCACCGGATCTGCCAAGTCTGATACATCAGATCGGCTTCACGCGTAATCCCAATCATCGGATACGGTGTGATCTGCCAGGTAACGACGCTGCGAAAGCCGTTTTTAACGCAGGCGCTCATGGCGCAGCAACGCGCCAGCGGCAAGCTTGTTTTTACGGGCGATGCAGCGTGAGCTTCAACGTCAGCGCACCACACCTTCCTCAATCAACAATTTGAGAATCGCCTCGGCCCCGGCTTGGGCCGTCACGCCTTTGAGTACTTGCCCGCCACCGCCACTGGCCTTGGCCGTCGCGGCTTTCATCCGGTCCGCCCCGCTTTTGGCCTTGATCACTTTCAAGCGCTTTGGTCGCGGCTTGGCCAGTTGCAGCGTGGCAACCGCCAACAATTCATCGTCGACGACTTCAACCTCATCGGCCTGCAACACCCCGCGTCGCGCAGGACCGTAGGCGCTCTGACGAGGCTTGGGCGCGGCGTTATCCACAGTTGCCAAAAACGGCAGACGTACCTTCAAGCGACGACGCTGACCGCGCGGCAAGGCTTGCAGCACCAGCGCCGAATCACCGTCGATGGACTCGACCTGTGCCAGCCCCACGACCAACGGCCAGCCCAGACCTTCCGCCAGCAGAAACGGCAACATGCCTGAACCCTCGCCGGTTTCCGCCTGGCTGCCGGTCAGCACCACTTGCGCCCCCGCGTCACGCAGATAAGCGCTCAACACCGGCAATGCATCGGCGCCTTGCGGTTGTTCCAGCACATGCAGTTGCTCAAGGCCCATGCCGAGGTAAGCGCGCAGCGCCGGCTCGGCAATATCGCCGGCATGCAGCACCTGCAAGTTATCCCCAGCCAGTTGCAGACCCAGTTCCACCGCCCGCGCATCCTGCTCCGCACGGCGTGGCCGACCGGAGGTCGGGTGGGCGCCGATGGACACCAGGCTGATGATTTTCGTGCTCATAACCCTTTCCTTCCCTTAAGCCGCATCGCGCTTGGCGTCGTTGCGGTAAGCCTCTACCGCCGCGATCAAGGCTCGAAGAATCTCGGCGCTCTCGCCGATCACCGACAGGTCGGCCCGTTTGATCATGTCGCAGCCTGGATCGAGGTTGATCGCCACCACCTTGTCGCAGGCACCGATGCCTTGCAGGTGCTGGATCGCCCC
>NZ_RCNW01000332.1:0-26439 GCF_004307605.1 Pseudomonas sp. Sample_24 | reverse complement strand
TTTAAGCGTTTACGCGCCGACTACGATCGGCCTTGCCAGAGGCGGGACGGCGGCGCTGACAGGCGCGATACCGGCTTCGAACTCATGGCGGAAGTATTTAATTGCGCTGCCCAACGGCTCCACGGCGCCCGGTGCGTGAGCACAGAACGTCTTGCCCGGGCCGAGGAAACCGACCAGACCCAGCAGGGTCTCGATGTCGCCTGGCTGGCCTTCGCCGTTCTCGATGGCCATCAGGAGCTTGACGCTCCAAGGCAAACCATCCCGGCAAGGGGTGCAGAAACCGCAGGATTCGCGAGCGAAGAACTGCTCCATGTTGCGCAGCAGGGACACCATGTTGACGCTGTCGTCCACCGCCATGGCCAGGCCGGTACCCATACGGGTGCCCACTTTGGCGATGCCGCCGGCGTACATTTGGGCGTCCAGGTGTTCCGGCAACAGGAAGCCGGTACCGGCGCCGCCTGGCTGCCAGCACTTGAGCTTGTAACCGTCGCGCATGCCGCCGGCGTAGTCTTCGAACAACTCGCGACCGGTGACGCCGAATGGCAATTCCCACAGGCCCGGGTTCTTGACCTTGCCGGAGAAGCCCATGAGCTTGGTGCCCATGTCTTCACTGCCTTCGCGGGCCAACGATTTGTACCAGTCCACGCCGTCGGCAATGATCGCCGGCACGTTGCACAGGGTCTCGACGTTGTTCACGCAAGTCGGCTTGCCCCACACGCCAACGGCGGCAGGGAAGGGCGGCTTGGAGCGCGGGTTGGCGCGGCGGCCTTCGAGGGAGTTGATCAGTGCGGTTTCTTCACCGCAGATATAACGCCCGGCACCGGTGTGGACGAACAGTTCGAAATCAAAACCCGAACCCAGAATGTTCTTGCCCAGCAGGCCCGCGGCCTTGGCTTCTTCCACGGCACGGTTCAGGTGCTTGGCGGCAGTGGTGTATTCGCCACGCAGGAAGATGTATCCGCGGTAGGTTTTCAGTGCGCGGGCACTGATCAGCATGCCTTCGATCAGCAGATGGGGCAGTTGCTCCATCAGCATGCGGTCTTTCCAGGTGTTGGGCTCCATTTCATCCGCGTTGCACAGCAGGTAGCGGATGTTGATGGATTCGTCCTTGGGCATCAGGCCCCACTTCACGCCAGTGGGGAAGCCTGCACCGCCGCGACCCTTGAGGCCGGAATCTTTCACGGTCTGGACGATGTCGTCCTGAGCCATGTCGGCGAAGGCCTTGCGCGCAGCGGCGTAGCCGTTCTTGGCCTGGTACTCGTCGAGCCATACGGCTTCGCCGTCGTCACGCAGACGCCAGGTGAGCGGGTGAGTCTCGGCCGAACGCTTGATGCGGTTGGCCGGGCCGAAAGAAGTCAGGGTCATACGTAGCCCTCGAGCAATTTGGCAACGCCTGCTGGCTGCACATCGCCGAACGTGTCGTCGTCGATCATCAACGCCGGCGCCTTGTCGCAGTTGCCGAGGCAGCAGACCGGCAGCAGGGTGAAACGACCGTCGGCGGTGGTTTGACCCAGGCCGATGCCGAGCTTGCTCTGGATTTCGCTGACCACCGACTCGTGGCCACCGATGTAGCAGACCATGCTGTCGCAGACGCGAATGATGTGACGACCCACCGGCTGACGGAAGATCTGGCTATAGAACGTCGCCACGCCTTCAACGTCGCTCGCCGGGATACCGAGGATCTCGCCAATGGCGTACAGAGCGCCGTCCGGCACCCAGCCACGTTCCTTCTGGACGATCTTCAGGGCTTCGATCGACGCCGCGCGCGGGTCTTCGTAGTGATGCAACTCGTGCTCGATGGCCGAGCGCTCGGTTTCACTCAAGGTGAAACGGTCTGTCTGGATAAGCGTGCTGTTCATGCTTAGCGGTCCACGTCGGCCATAACGAAATCGATACTACCCAGGTACGCGATCAAGTCCGCGACCATGCTGCCTTTGATCACCGAAGGGATCTGCTGCAGGTGCGGGAAGCTTGGGGTACGAATCCGGGTGCGGTAGCTCATGGTGCCGCCATCGCTCGTCAGGTAATAACTGTTGATGCCCTTGGTCGCTTCGATCATCTGGAAGGATTCGTTGGCCGGCATGACCGGGCCCCACGAAACTTGCAGGAAGTGCGTGATCAGGGTTTCGATGTGCTGCAGCGTGCGCTCTTTCGGCGGCGGCGTGGTCAGCGGGTGATCCGCCTTGTACGGGCCTTCCGGCATGTTGCGCATGCACTGCTCGATAATCTTGATGCTCTGACGCATTTCTTCGACGCGCACGATGCAGCGGTCGTAGGCATCGCCATTGGCAGCCAGCGGCACTTCGAATTCGAAGTTCTCGTAACCCGAGTACGGACGCGCTTTACGCAGGTCGAAGTCGCACCCGGTGGCACGCAGGCCGGCACCGGTGACGCCCCATTCCAGGGCTTGTTTGGTGTTGTAGTCGGCGACGCCGATGGTCCGGCCACGCAGGATGCTGTTGTCCAGTGCGGCTTTCTGGTATTCGTCCAGACGCTTGGGCATCCACTCGACGAAATCCTTGACCAGTTTTTCCCAGCCGCGCGGCAGGTCGTGGGCGACGCCACCGATGCGGTACCAGGCCGGGTGCAGACGGAAACCGGTGATGGCTTCGATCACCGTGTACGCCTTCTGGCGGTCGGTGAAGGTGAAGAACACCGGGGTCATGGCGCCGACGTCCTGGATGTAGGTACCCAGGAACAGCAGGTGGCTGGTGATCCGGAAGAACTCGGCCATCATGATGCGGATGACGTCGACTTTCTCCGGCACCTTGATGCCGGCCAGCTTCTCGACCGAGAGCACGTACGGCAGGTTGTTCATCACGCCGCCGAGGTAGTCGATACGGTCGGTGTACGGGATGAAGCTGTGCCAGGACTGACGCTCGGCCATTTTCTCGGCGCCACGGTGGTGGTAACCGATGTCCGGAACGCAATCGACGATTTCTTCACCGTCCAGCTGCAGGATGATGCGGAACGCACCGTGCGCCGAAGGGTGGTTCGGACCGAGGTTGAGGAACATGTAGTCCTCGTTCGGGCCGGAACGTTTCATGCCCCAGTCTTCTGGCTTGAAGCGCGCGGCTTCTTCCTCGAGCTGTTGCTTGGCCAGGGTCAGGCTGAAAGGATCGAATTCGGTGGCGCGCGCCGGGAAGTCCTTGCGCAACGGGTGACCTTCCCAGGTCGGCGGCATCATGATGCGCGACAGGTGAGGGTGGCCTTTGAAGTCGATGCCGTACATGTCCCAGACTTCACGCTCGTACCAGTTGGCGTTCGGCCAGATGCTGGTGACGGTCGGCAAGCTGAGGTCGCTCTCGGACAAGGCGACCTTGATCATCACGTCACTATTACGTTCGATCGACAGCAAGTGGTAGAACACGGAGAAATCGGCGCCGCTTGGCAACCCTTGACGCTTGGTGCGCAGACGCTCGTCCACGCCGTGCAGGTCATAAAGCATGACGTACGGCTTGGGCAGGTTACGCAGGAACGTCAGGACTTCGACGAGTTTGGCGCGGGCAACCCAAAGCACCGGCATGCCGGTGCGGGTAGGCTGGGCGGTGAACGCCTCCGGGCCAAAACGGTTGTTCAGTTCGACGACCACATCCTGGTCGTCTGCCTTGTAAGGCGGGATGTACAGAGCACTGCCTGTAGTCATGGTTATTTATCGCTTTCGGTCAACGTAAAGAATGAAGCCAGTTTCTCGTTCTATAAAAGAAGCAGATCTGGATCAGACTTCGTCGGGGCTGCGCAGGTTGGTGACTGCGATTCGCTGTTCGCGGCGCTTGTCCTTCTCGGAAGGCATCTCGGCGCGGTATACGCCTTGATCACCAACGACCCAGGAAAGCGGACGACGCTCCTGTCCAATCGACTCCTGCAACAGCATCAGGCCTTGCAGGAAAGCTTCAGGACGGGGCGGGCAGCCAGGCACGTAGACGTCCACGGGCAGGAACTTGTCCACCCCTTGAACGACAGAGTAGATGTCGTACATGCCACCGGAGTTGGCGCACGAACCCATGGAAATGACCCATTTGGGTTCGAGCATTTGCTCGTAGAGACGCTGAATGATCGGCGCCATCTTGATGAAGCAGGTACCGGCGATAACCATGAAATCCGCCTGACGCGGCGATGCCCGGATAACTTCGGCGCCAAAGCGCGCGATGTCGTGGGGCGCCGTGAAGGCGGTGGTCATTTCCACATAGCAGCACGAAAGGCCGAAGTTATACGGCCACAGGGAGTTCTTGCGCCCCCAGTTGATCGTGCCGTTAAGCACGTCTTCGAGCTTGCCCATGAAAATGTTTTTGTGGACTTGATCTTCTAACGGATCGGAAACGGTTTCCCGTTCGCCAATCGGATACTGCTCGTTAGGAGCATCGGGGTCGATCCTGGTGAGATTGTATTGCATTGCCAAAGCCTCATTGTTTCAGCTTCGCTTGCCGCTTGCGCCGAGCTTCCGGTGCCCAATCAAGGGCGCCCACTCGGAATAGGTAGACAAGACCTGCCAACAGAATTGCTATGAAAACGAGAGCTTCGACGAATCCGGTCCAGCCGCTTTCGCGGACGGACACAGACCATGCAAAGAGAAAGAGGGCTTCGATATCGAAGATCACGAACAGCATCGCGACCAGATAGAATTTGGCTGAGAGCCGCAAGCGGGCGCCACCTGTAGGTAGCATGCCGGACTCGAACGGTTCGTTTTTGCTGCGGCCCCAGGCTTTTGACCCAAGGAGGCTGGAGACGCCCAGCATGAAGGCACAGAGGCCGACGACGCCTAGAAGGAAAATGGCAAAGCCCCAGTTGTGGGCCATGAGTCCTGTCGCTTCGGGCATGCTGGTAATCCTTAACAGAGAGCAAAGGTCTCTGAGCTTGAAAAAGAACAAAGCAGTGACGATATGTCGCAGCAATCAATCCCGCTGATTTTATGGCTAAACACCCCGCAAGTAAAATTCCTATAGCGAAATTATTTATAGGAATAAGGACATAGCGCACCTCCAAAGCCCCGCAGCCCATGCGATGCGGGCATTAGCAGGGTTTTCATCAATTATGTTTTGTAGGGAATGTAACGAACATAGTTTTCGCCAAATGATAATCAATATTGTTTGAGTCGGTTTTCAAACTGTTTAACGGGTGAGTGGTCGGGAAGTTGTCTTACATGCGCGCTACTGCGAGCAGCGGACGGGGCATTTTTACCTTGGTTTTCCGAGCGAGAAACTGCTCTGGAACAATGTTTTTCCCTGAATCACCATCGCCCGCTCCCACAGGGTTCGGCGGTGATTGTATATCTCAGGCAAAAACGCCCCGAACCAGGTCGGGGTATCAGATGTGCGGCGTTGCGGTTGGCTTTCGGTCCGCAACGGCCAGTTGTTTAGGCCAAGCAGATCAGAGGCGACAGGTACGACCTTGCTATGCCTCGTGCCAATAGGAAAAAAACATAAAGTCTGCTGCGACTTTAAGGTTCTCTAAATACAGCTGTGCCCCCCATCAATTACCAGATCAGCACCGGTCATCCATGATGACTCATCGGATGCCAGGAGGATGGCAGCGCCCGTCATATCCGAGGGAATTCCGGCGCGCTGCATTGGAATCTCTTTTTTTCTGTTCTGCCATAGCTCTGGAGCGTCCCGCCACTGGTTGGCGTTGCCGTTGGTGGCGGTCAGTCCAGGTGAAAGGGTGTTGACCCTGATGCCATAGGGAGCCAGTTCCAAGGCACAGCTTCGTGTAAGCATCGACAGTGCTGCCTTGCTGGCTTGATACGCTGACATTCGGCTGACTGCCTTGAAGGCGCTGACCGATGAAATGTTAATGATGCTGCCGCCCTGTTTGCGTGCTATGCAATCTTTTGCAAAGCGTTGAGTTGCAAAGAAGGGGAAGCGGAGGTTGACTGCAAGGGTGCGTTCGTACTCATCGCCGCTCAGCTCCAGAAATGGAGTGCGGGTTATGAATGCGGGATTATTGACAAGTATATCTATCGGTCCGATGTCTGCGTGCGCTTTCTCGAAGAGCGCATTTACGCTACAGCTTTCGGCATCCATAAGCATGAAACTGGCCCGCTGTTCAAGACGCTCGGCTATTTCAATAACTGCACGCGCGCCGGCTTCATCAGTGCGTGCGGTAATGAAAACGTCGGCCCCCTGCGCAATGAAAGCTTCGGCTATTGCTCTTCCAATGCCTGCCGATGCGCCTGTTATTAGAGCTCGCTTACCTTTTAATCTTCCTTCCATGAAGGAACCTCCGTTTGGTGGTTGGGTGCAAATAGTTCAAGTAGGCGTAACGTTTGAATATAGAGAGGGATCTGCATTTTGCTGGCGTGGGATCTAACAAAACTATCTTGGTTTGTTACATGATAATTCAGAGCGGCGTTGGGTGTAATTTCTCATCAGGATTGCACTTGCGTAAATATCTATCTGTTGAAGCTTTGTTAGTATTTCGGTTTGGTTTTGGCGAAAATTCCTACGGAACTTTCATTCGTAAATTACAGACTTTTCTGAGTTGCCGGAAAGAAATGAGTGTGTAAGGCTAATTGGGCTGGCATGAAGTGGCTGGTGTATTGAATTTTGCTGTTGTACTGGCTCTTCATGTGTCATCGGTCATAGAGAGGTCGTGTATGTCAGAGCAAAAAAATAAATATATCAACACTGCCAGATCCGTCGAAATGGGTAATCCCTCCTGGGGGCTTGCACAAGAGTCGGGGCTTACCGATTTGAGTATCGAGCATACTCGACAGGGGCGCATGCAAGACCAGAACGGTCATGAATTCATGAATATGTGCTCTTGTTCATATTTGGGGCTTGAGGTCGATGAACGTCTGGCGCGACGTGCTGCAGATTATGTGCTGAGTTGCGGTACCGTGAATTTGCCCACTTCGCGTATCCGAATAAGGTTGAAAGAGCTCGATGAGCTTGAAGACGCCTTATCTGCCCATTTCAATTGTCGAGCATTCACAGCGACTTCCTGCAGCGCGGGCATCGTCGCGTCTCTTCCCCTGCTGGCAGCCGGTATGTTTACTGATGGCCAGCGCCCCTTTTTGATCTTTGATAAACATGCCCATTTTGCACTGAACCAGGTCAAGGCCATCTGCGGTGATGAAACGCAGGTTGTCACTTGCAATCACAATGATGTCGATTTCATCGAGGATATGTGCAAGCGTCATCCTTTGGTCGCGTATGTTGCTGACGGTGCTTACAGTATGGGGGGAAGTGCGCCTATTGAGCGGCTGTTGGCTTTGCAGGACAAGTTTGGGCTGTTTCTCTACTTCGATGATTCTCATTCATTGAGCGCCTATGGCGAGCGGGGTGAAGGTTATATTCGTACTTTCCTGCCTGAGCTCAATCCGCGGACCCTGTTGGTTTATTCATTGGCCAAGGCATTTGGCGCCAATGGAGGCGGTATATTCATGTCGGAGAAGGCCAACTATCAGAAGATTTTCCGTCGTTTTGGCGGGCCAATGTCCTATTCGCAATATGTGAATCCCGCCGCTATAGGCGCTGCCATGGCTTCTCTGGATATTCACAAGACCAGTGAGCTTGGCGTTTTGCAGCAGAAGCTTAGTGCCAATATTTGCCTGTTCGACAGCTTGTTTGCGACGGAGCACGCGGGGTCGGGTCTACCGATTCGGGTTATCCCATTAGACAGTCCGGATATGGCGATTTCTGTTTCGGAGGGTGTCTTCAAACGCGGGTATTACACCTCGGCAGTATTCTTTCCCATCGTGGCCAGGAACAAATCCGGTTTGCGCGTGATGATGCGTGCAGACATGTCCCAAGAAGATGTCCGGAGCTTCTGCTCCGCTGTCCAGGCAGCGGTCAAAGAGGCCTGTCTGAACCTGAAACCTGTCCAGCGTTGAGAGGTTGCGATGTCCAATCCCACACCAAGAAGTTTGCTGTATTGCTCCGCCTTGCACCCTGAGCAATACGCCAAGAGTGCTCTGACGGATGTCATGGTGATTGATCTGGAGGACGGTGTTCCGCTCTCTGGGAAAGCTGAAGCCCGGTTGTGTGTCGAACAGTTCTATCGTTCCCGTGTTACGCAGCGTACAGCACTGCGTATCAATCCTCTGCGGGACAATCAAGGGTTGCTCGATCTGCTGCTGGTGCAATCACTTGACCAGCGGCCCGAGTTCGTTGTCCTGGCAATGACCGAAGCGGCGGCGGAGATAGAGGTGGTGCGCGCCAATTTAAGTCGTGATGGAGAAAGTCCGAAAATACTGGTCACCGTCGAAACACCGGCCTGTCTGCGGGATATTTACGCCATTGCATCGAGTGCCGATGGACTGATCTTTGGTTCCGCCGACTATGCGGCCAGCCTGGGGGTGCAGATCGGTGGCTGGAGCAACATCCTGCATGCCCGTGGGAGCATCGTCGCGGCCGCAAGCGCCGCGGGTATTCCCGCGTTCGACACCGCTTACTTCAATCTCGACGACGAGGCGGGGCTGCTGAAGGAATGCCAGGACACCCGGGAGTTGGGATTCAGTGGCAAGACCTCCATTCACCCAAGGCAGATTCCCATCATCAATGATGTGTTCACTCCTTCCATCGCTGAGTACGAACATGCTTTGGCAGTTGTGCAGGCTGCGGAGAACAGTGGTGAAAAAATCACCCGGTTGAAAAACCTCATGGTGGGACCGCCGTTTGTGAAGCAAGCCAAGAAACTTATCCAGCGCGCCCAGGAACTGGGCCTTTGAGGAGAAGGTTATGGAACCGATGATTTCGGCCCATGTACGGATCGGTGCAAATCGCTACCGGGAGTCTTATGGCTTGCACTACGAAGAGTTTGTGGTGGGGGATGTATTCGAGCACCGCCCCGGCCGAACTGTGACTGAGCTGGACAACATCTGGCAGTCACTGGTGAACATGAACAACCATCCTGCACATATCGACGTTGCTTATGCCCAGCGCACCGAATTCGGGAAATTGCTGGTCAACAGTTCGGTGACCTTGTCGATTATCAGCGGCATGACGGTAGCGACAATGAGTGCCCGGGCGATCGCAAACCTGGGCTGGGACGAAATTCGTCTGCCAAATCCGGTTTATGTCGGCGACACCTTGTACGCCGAGAGCGAGGTTGTCTCCAAGCGTGAATCCCGATCGCGTCCGGGGCAAGGCATTGTCACCATCAGGGTGATTGGTCGTAAGCAGGATGACACCCCCGTGATCACTTACCTGCGCACCTTTTTGGTTCCCAAGCAAGGGCATTCCCAAGACTACCCGGTCGGCTAGGCGTCTCGGGATGGCGATGTCGATGGATGGAGGCACTCAAGCATGAGTGCTGCCGGCTCGAGGATGGCCCGTATCTTCGAAAAGCTTTGATGGAAAAGGAAAAGCCATGCTGCTTCTTAATCGCGAAGATATCGGGCGTTGTGTCGAGTTACTAACGCTTGTTCGCGCACTCGAAAAAGCCCACCGGGGGTTTGCACTCTCGCCTCCTGTGGTTCCGCAACGTTCGATCATCACACACGAGCGACAGAAAGCATTCTCTTTGTTCATGCCGGCCTTTTTGCCCGGAAGCCAGACTCTGGGCATCAAAGTGTCGTCGTTTCATCCCGGTAACGCTATGCATGGGTTATCGGGGGTCAATGGCGCGGTTTTGCTGATCGATATCGACAGCGGGAGGTTGCTAGCCATGATTGACAGTGCAGCCCTGACGGCGATTCGTACCAGTGCCATGAGTGCCCTGGCGACGGACAAGCTCTGCCCGCGGGAGCGACTCAATCTGGCGGTGATCGGTGCTGGGGCTCAGGCCGCAGCGCATACCAAGGCGATGGCCGCTATCAGAGATCTGGGGCAGGTCAGGATATTTTCCCGTTGCCTGGCCAAAAGTGTCGCTTTGGCCGAGCGCCTGTCCATTGAGCTTGCGCTGCCGGTCGAGGCCGTCAACCGCATGGAGGAGGCGCTGGCTGATGCGGACATAGTCTGCACGACGACCTCCCATGACAGTCCACTGCCCTTGATTGGAGTGCATCAGCTCAAATCCGATGCCCATATCAATGCCATTGGTGGCAGTACGCTTCAGGCATGCGAGATCGATCCCCGGTTACTGGGCAACGCTCAAGTTCATGTCGATCATTTGGACGCCGCATGTCGTGAGTCGGGCGAAATTGCACAGGCGTTGGCGTTGTCGGTGATTGGTGTAAAGGACATCCGGGAAATCGGTGCTTTAGCCGTCGAGCAGCCTTCGCCAGTAACGCATAAACAAGGTCTGAGTTATTTCCGCAGCGTCGGCCACGCCAGTCAGGACATGGTGGTCGCTGCCTGCCTATATGACGTGGCCATGGCACGGAACATCGGCAAACACTGCGACTACCTCAGCGGCTGAGGCCTGCCAGGCGCGAAATTTGAATCGGCAATGCTACTGCTAGGGTAGGAGGAGAAGCTCATGAATATTCTGATGATTGATTCGCGGAGAGTGAATTATGTCGACCCTGGGGAGTATGTCTCGGGTTCGGCGCATCAGCCCTATAGCCTGGAGGTCACATCCCGGCCCTCGGATGAACAATTGGCCCGCGCCGACGGGATCATCGCCTTTCATTCGGTTGTCATCGACGCGCCATTGGTGGCCAGGATGCATCGATGCCGCGCGTTGGTGAAGGCGACCATTGGCCTTGATGATGTGGATGTCGAGGCTTTGAGCGCGAAAGGCATTCTTTGCTCCAACATCGGCTCTGTGGGGGCGGAGGAAGTCGCGGAGCACGCCATGGCGTTGATTCTCTTTGCCCAGCGCAAGCTTCTCGACTACGCCAGGCACACCCGGCAGGGCGGCTGGAGCTGGCGAGCTCATACTGGCGAGGTCAAAGCCTGCGCAGATACGGTTCTGGGGTTGATCGGTTATGGCGCAACAGGGCGAGCATTGGCGCGCAGAGCGGTGGCCCTGGGTTACCGGATTTGTTTTTACGATCCTTGGGTCGAGCGCTGTGTCGAAGGTATTGCGCAGGGCGGCACGCTGGAGTCGTTGCTCGATACGGCCGATGTCATATCGCTGCATTTGCCTCTTAATCCGGACACTGCGCATTTGATGAACGATGCGCGATTTTCGCGGATGAAGCACGGTGCGACCCTGGTCAATACTGCGCGAGGTGGCATCGTCGATACCAATGCTCTGCTTCTGGCCCTGCAGTCCGGGGTAGTGTCAATGGCACTGCTGGATGTCGTGCAGGAGGAACCGGCACCTCCCCAGGCCCTGATCGAACATGAGCGTGTGTTATTGACGCCGCATGCCGCGTTTTACAGCGAACGCTCTCTGGCCGATTTGAAGGCCAATGCCCTGGAAACGATTCTGGGTCTGCTACAGGGGACAAAGATCAAAACCGTGGTCAATCCCGATTGCGTATCGGGGGGAGGCAAAGGGATATGCCTGAATTAAAACTGGCGGGACTTGAAACTTCCCGATCCGGGTTGCCAGCCTGGTTCGACGTGGCGATCGGCAGCAGTATTCTTCAATACGGTCAGCGCTTGGCGGCGCGACAGCTGTTGGTCAATACGCTGGGCAATATCGCTGTACGAAGCCACTGCGCATACTGGCAGCGCGAAGTGATCTACACCAAACACCGCGGCGTCTCCCTGGAAGAGTGCGGTCTTGAACATCTGGCTGTGCTGGATATGCAGTCCGATGAGCTTTTGCACGGTCGTTTCAGACCCAGCCTGGGGCACCAGATGCACCGGGAAATCATGCGCTGTCGCGCTGATGTCAATGCCACGGTGCATCTTCATCCCAATGAAGTCATTTCCTTCTTCGCTGTCATGCAATGGCGTGAAATGGAGTACGTGTCGAACGACACGGCACTGGTGATGGGCAAGCCACCGTGCATTCTTGGTGAGGGTGTGAATGTCGAACTGGATGTCAGTGCCATTGGCCGCTGCGCCAGCGACACCAACTGCATTGTCATGCCCAGTCATGGCATTACCTGTTTTGGCCGCGACCTGTCCGAGGCGTTTCATCGTGCCGTGGCATTCACTGCGGAAATCAGTCGATTGATTACGAGCCAGTATTTATCGGCGGCCACAGGGAAGTCGGTGGTGTATGCCAGCGACGAAAAGGTCAGGCAGATGTATGAGCTCGGCGAACAGGTGATCTACGGAGGGATGCACAAATGAAGTTTCACGGACACATCTTGCGTTCCGGATTATGGAAGTCTCCGGAACGCGATCTCTCGTCGGTGTTGCTGGATCTGAATGAAAACCAGTTTCTACATGAGTTTCTGGCGCGGTTCATGGCCACCGAATTGAAGCCTCGGGATCTGTTCACCTACCCCAATTATCAGCCACTCCTTAGCGAGCTGGCAAAGTACTGCAAGGTGTCGACCGACAGCTTGCTGTTGACCAATGGGGCGGATCAGGCAATCGATCTGGTGATACGGTCGGTGTTTTCGCCCGGGGATCGGGTGGTAGTTCCTTCTCCGGTTTTTTCCTTCTATTACCAGATGCTCGAAGTCAATGGCGTGGCGCCGGTGATCGTGGGCTTCGAGAAACAAGCCCAAAGATTCGTGCTGCCGACCGAGGCTGTGCTCGAGGCTTTGCAAACCTGTCAGGGACTGATCCTGTGTAACCCCAACAATCCTCTGGGCGTACGTATTGATCCTGAGCAATTGAAAGCTCTTGTCGAGACTTGTGTAAGACAAGACAAGCCGATGATCGTTGACGAATGCTACTTTGAGTACCTGCAACACTCGTGTCTGGATACATTCAACACGGCCAGGCAGTTGTTCGTCATCCGTTCGTTCTCAAAGTACTTTGGCCTTGCCGGGTTGCGTCTGGGGTATGTGATCACGCGACCGGAATCAATCCGTGAACTGATGAAGGTGCGCGGACCCTGGGATGTAAACCATGTGGCGGTGAAAGCTGCGCTGTTCTGCTTGCAGAACCGGGAAGCATTGCAGCGGGCTCACGATAAACTCGCGCAGATCAAGCGTGAAATAATCGAAGTCTGTCGGGCCAACGCGATCGTCGTATACGAAAGCGATACGAATTTTTTGCTGTTGCAGGATCAGTCCGACGGTCGTCTGGCCAACGCTTTCGCTCAGGCCAAAATTCGCGTCAGCGACTGTTCGCAGTACCCCCACAGCTTCGGCCTGCTCCACAATATGTTGCGTGTGGCCATTCCTGCTTCGTCGGATCTCAAAACATTCCTGATGGCAATATTGCTTGGCAGCGGCAGTACGGCTGCCAGCGTTGCTCACTTGCGCAGCGTCGAGGTGATTCTCAAGTGAAGGAATTGCTGAAAAGGATCGGTATGGCAGAAGGGATGCGCAATATCGTTTTGCTTCGGTTGCTGTTCGTCATGGCGAATGCCTTGGGGCCTTTTGCTGCTTTGTTTTTCCAGCGCCACTACCAGCTCGACAGTTCGGCGGTGGCCTTGGTAATCACGCTGATGTCGGCGTTCTATCTGTTGGGCAATCTGTTGGGCGGGGTGCTGATCGGTCGTTGTTCCTTCCGGGTGCTATTGATCTGTACCTCGTCTTGTTCATCGGTGTTTTTGTTGTTGGCTGCACTGTTCAGCTCATCGATCGCATCCATTGTGATGGTGCTGCTGTTCATGCTGTGTGCGGGCCTGATCACGCCGGTATTTAGTGTCCTCACGTCCTTGGTGGCGGATGAAAGCAATCGCGTCGCCAACTTTGGCTATTTACACCTGGCCAGCAATCTGGGGGGCGCGCTGCTGTTCGTGATTGGTGGGTATTTGCTCGGCCTGGACAGTCACTACCTGATGATTTTTGCGATGGTCGTGAGTGTGTTGTGCCTTTTGGCGAGTATCTTTCTGGCTCTGCCGGAACGCCAGAGCGCCGTACCTGAAGCCAGAAGGGCTTCCATCGGCGCACTGGTTGATGTGCCAAGGATCGTGATCGTTGCGGGCGCAATGTTCTTTGCGTTGTCGGTGCTGGATGCGCAGCGTGAATATCAGCTGCCTCTATGGCTTGACGTGGTAACGGCGGGGAAGGCCGCCAGCGTGTTCGGTGCTGTAGGTATCGTCAATGCGTTGATGGTGATCGTGTTGACGCAACCACTGATAGGGTTGACGTCGCGTTTCGGGGCGCTCACCAATCTGTCCCTGGCTGCGGTTTTTTACGGTATCGGATTTGGCGCCTATGCCTTTTTCGAGCAGACAGTTCTGATCCTGTCGTTTGTTTTCTTCTGGACGCTGGGTGAGATTCTCGGAGTTACCTACATCACCGCGCTGATTTCGCAGAAAACCACATTGCAAACCCAGGCCAGTCTTTTTTCCCTTATTCCGATCGTGCTGGCGGGGGCGAGGATGGTATCCGTAGGGCTGGGCGCCTCGTTGATCAGCGGGGTCGGTTTCCAGCTGAGTTGGAGTCTTTATGGGCTGTTGGGCCTCCTGTTCGGAGGCGGCTGTCTTTTGGTTGCTGCCAGGACGGCTGTAGCGCCCCGTATTTCATCGCCGGACAGGAACTGAAGCAAATCGACCGGTAACTTTTAAGGAGTGTGAGCCGAGCGAGTCGTTGTTCAGCTCCTGCAATGTTGAGGAACCTCTATGCGACCACAGTATGATCCAGTCTGGGTTGAAAGTACGGCTCAGGCCAAATGGCTTCAAGGTGATGTATTCAGGGCGGTCGAAGATCAAAGTCGGCCGAAGTTTTATGCCTGCTCGATGCTTCCCTATCCATCGGGAAAGTTGCATATGGGGCACGTTCGCAACTATACGATCAACGACATGTTGGCCCGTCATTTACGCATGAAAGGGTTCAATGTCCTGATGCCGATGGGCTGGGATGCTTTTGGTTTGCCGGCAGAGAATGCGGCCATGCAGTCGGGTGTTTCTCCCGCCGAGTGGACACGACTGAACATTGCGGACATGAAGGCGCAAATGCAGCCGCTGGGGCTGGCCTTCGATTGGTCGCGCGAGATCGCCACCAGCGACCCACAGTATTACAAATGGAGTCAGTGGTTCTTCCTCAAGTTGCTGGAAAAGGGCGTGGCCTACAAGAAAACCCAGATAGTCAACTGGGATCCTGTCGACCAAACGGTGCTGGCCAATGAGCAGGTGATCGAAGGTCGAGGCTGGCGCTCGGGGGCGCTGGTCGAGAAGCGGGAAATTCCCGGGTACTACCTGCGTATCACGCAATATGCCGAAGAGTTGCTATCGGCCATCGACACGCTGGATGGCTGGCCCGAAAGGGTGCGCACCATGCAGCGCAACTGGATCGGCAAGGCCAGCGGTGTTCGTCTGGCATTTGCCCACCAGATCCGGGATGCGTCGGAGCAACTTATCGATGCAGGCAAGCTGTGGGTGTTCACAACCCGGGTGGATACGCTGATGGGGGTGACCTTCTGTGCCATTTCTCCCGAGCATGCACTGGCCAGGCGGGCTCTGGAGCTTGATCCGAGCCTGGAGTTGCAGGTGCGGGCGTGTCGTCAAGCGGCGGATGCCGGTCCCGCCTCCAGCGTTCAGGTCAAGATCGGCGTTCCCAGCGGTTTGCACGTCGAGCACCCGTTGACCGGTGAGCCTGTCGCACTGTGGATTACCAACTATGTGCTCAGCGAATACGGTGAAGGGGCCCTGATGGCCGTGCCTGCCCACGATGAGCGTGACTTCAACTTTGCCCATCAATACGGTTTGCCTGTTCGCCAGGTCATTGCCTCCGATGATCAGGCGTACGAGCCCGAGGTCTGGTCAGACGATTACACCCGTCGGGACGGCCATCTGATCAACTCCGGCACCTTCGATGGGCTGACAGTCGAACAGGCCACTCAGGCCATCGTCGCGGCGTTGGTTGAATGTGGCATGGGCGAGGAAACCACCACGTGGCGCCTGCGCGATTGGGGGATTTCACGGCAGCGGTACTGGGGAACCCCAATTCCCATCATCCATTGTGAACAATGTGGCGACATCCCGGTACCTTACGCAGATCTGCCCGTGGTGTTACCCACCGATTGTGTTCCCGACGGCAGCGCAAACCCGTTACTGGAACATGAAGGATTTCGCCATGTGGCTTGCCCTCGCTGCGCGGCGCCGGCGCTTCGAGAAACGGACACCATGGATACCTTCGTCGACTCAAGCTGGTACTTCATGCGCTACTGCGATCCCGACAGTGCTACCGCGATGGTGGGGCCAGGCAGCCAATACTGGATGCCCGTCGATCAATACATCGGCGGTATCGAGCATGCTGTGCTGCATTTGCTGTACGCCAGGTTCTGGACCCGGGCTATGCGGGATGAAGGGCTGGTGGCGTTCAGCGAACCGTTCAAGAACCTGTTCACCCAAGGCATGCTGTTGCGGGAAAGTTATTACCGCAAAGCGGATGATGGCAGTCGGCGATGGTTTTATCCCGCGCAGGTGACGGTCGAGTACGATGAAAAAGGTCGCCCGGTAAAGGCTACGGCGCTTGAGGACGGTTTGCCCGTCACCATTGGCGGCGTGGAGAAAATGTCCAAGTCGAAGAACAACGTCGTCGAGCCGAAGGACATCATCAACACGTTCGGCGCCGACACTGCCCGTTTGTTTACTATTTTCGCGGGACCTCCCGACCAGGACACGATCTGGAGCGACAGTGGGGTGGAGGGTGCTTATCGCTTCCTGCGCCGGCTATGGACTTTTGCCTGTGACAGCCGGGCCCCGGATGGTGGGGATGCTCGGGTTGAGGACGTTGCCGAATCCAGACGCGTGCGCTTTGAGATACATCGCTTGCTGCAGCAGATCAACAACGATTACGAACGGCTGCAATACAACACTGTGGTTTCGGGTGCGATGAAGATGTTCAAGGTGCTGGAGGGCGGCAGGTCGGCTGGCCCGCACGCGGCCCGCGAGGGGATGGCGATCCTGTTGCAGGTCCTGTATCCCGTTACGCCGCACATCGCCCAGACACTCTGGGCGGAACTGGGTTTCGCAGGTGACATCTACGACAGTTCGTGGCCGGTACCCGACAATGAAGCCTTGAAACAGAACGAAGTAAAAATGATGGTGCAAGTCAACGGCAAGTTGCGTGGGGACATCATGATCCAGGTTGATGCCGATCACGATGCGATACGGAGCCAGGCATTGGCTGATCCGGTGTTGCGCAGTTATCTGGAAGGCGCGGGCAGGATGATTGTGGTGCCCAATCGACTGGTTAACTTCGTTATCTGATTCCCGGTCGCTCACTCCGCTTAGAGATGGAGCAACGTTTTTGCCCAGACTGCCGCCGACCTTTGTAGGAGCTGACGAGTGAAACGAGGCTGCGATCTTTTGACTTTGTTTTTTAGAAGCAAGATCAAAAGATCGCAGCCTCGTTTCACTCGTCAGCTCCTACCGGGGTTTTGCAGTGTTGGTTAAATCGCAGACAAAAAAACGCCCCGAACCAGGCGGTCGGGGCGTCAGATGTGCAGCGCTGCGGTTAGCTTTCTATTCAGTCCGCAGCGGCTGTTTACTCAAGAAGCAGATCAGTGGAACTGTTCTTCTTCAGTCGAGCCGGTCAGTGCGGTTACCGAAGACGAGCCACCCTGGATCACGGTGGTCATGTCGTCGAAGTAGCCGGTGCCCACTTCCTGCTGGTGAGCCACGAAGGTGTAGCCCTTCGATGCGTCAGCGAACTCTTGCTCTTGCAGCTTCACGTAGGCAGTCATGTCGTTGCGGGCGTAGTCGTGCGCCAGGTTGAACATGCTGTGCCACATGTTGTGAATGCCGGCCAGGGTGATGAACTGGTGCTTGTAGCCCATGGCGGACAGTTCGCGCTGGAACTTGGCGATGGTCGCGTCGTCCAGATTCTTCTTCCAGTTGAAGGAAGGCGAGCAGTTGTAGGACAGCAGTTGGTCCGGGTATTCCTTCTTGATCGCTTCAGCGAAGCGACGCGCCTCTTCCAGGTCTGGCTTGGCGGTTTCGCACCAGATCAGGTCGGCGTACGGAGCGTAAGCCAGGCCACGAGCGATCGCCTGGTCCAGGCCGGCGCGCACTTTGTAGAAACCTTCCTGGGTGCGTTCGCCCGTTACGAACGGCTGGTCGTACGGGTCGCAGTCGGAAGTCAGCAGGTCCGCAGCGTTCGCGTCGGTACGAGCCAGGATGATGGTCGGCGTACCGGCAACGTCAGCAGCCAGACGTGCAGCGGTCAGCTTCTGTACGGCTTCCTGGGTAGGAACCAGTACTTTGCCGCCCATGTGGCCGCATTTCTTCACGGAAGCCAATTGGTCTTCGAAGTGAACGCCGGCGGCGCCTGCTTCGATCATGCTCTTCATCAGCTCGTAAGCGTTCAGTACGCCGCCGAAACCGGCTTCAGCGTCAGCCACAATCGGTGCGAAGTAGTCGATGTAGCCGTCGTCGCCCGGGTTCTTGCCGGCTTTCCACTGGATCTGGTCGGCACGACGGAACGAGTTGTTGATGCGCTTGACCACGGTTGGAACCGAGTCCACCGGGTACAGCGACTGGTCCGGGTACATCGATTCGGCGGAGTTGTTGTCCGCAGCCACTTGCCAGCCCGACAGGTAGATTGCCTGGATACCGGCTTTGACTTGTTGCACAGCCTGGCCGCCGGTCAGGGCGCCCATGCAGTTGACGAAATCTTTCTCAGGACGGAAGGCTGGCTTGGCACCCTGGGTAACCAGGTTCCACAGCTTCTCGGCGCCCATTTTTGCAAAGGTGTGCTCAGGTTGAACCGAGCCACGCAGGCGGACGACGTCAGCAGCGGAGTAAGTGCGTGTCACGCCTTTCCAGCGCGGGTTTTCAGCCCAGTCTTTTTCGAGGGCTGCAATTTGCTGTTCGCGTGTCAGTGCCATGGAGATAAACCTCGTCGCGTCTTTTATGAAAAGTTGTTCTGCGGTGGAAAATTCCTGCGCTCGCTGACCAGAAGCTTAGGCGGTCAAGTCGGATTCGGCGGGGGTGGCGACGGGATGAACGATGGGCTCGAGGGGGAAGTGAGCAGGTAAAGGCGAACTGCGGGCGCATTCGGGCGTCGTGGGCCTTGGTACGAACATCAGTGTGGTGCCGGGTTACCTAAATACGCTTCCGTCCCTCGGGACAACTTCGTTCCAGTCGGCAACCTCGTCAAACACACCTTGTGGGCGGTACAGACACGAAGCGGTTCGCGGGGTAGGTGCGAACGTCGCCTCGAAGGCCCTTGCCAGGGCCCCTGATTAGCGGGAGCGAGGCCATCATGCCTTTGCTTTTTTGGCTCGTCAAACGTTTTGTAGTGCTTTTTTTCAAGCACTACATCTTTGGTCTAATACGACTAATCAGTCAGTTTTCGATGACTTAGTCCAAAGTGTCGACTTTCACGCGCAGGGTCATGTCATTGCGGCTCTGTGTCGAGTAGCTGCGGGCTATGCCCTGTTTGTCGGCCTGGGTCTGGCCATTGACCCCGGCCAGCAGGATCCATTCACCAAGACGTCCGGTGACGGTTGTGTCGGTACTTTGTACGTTCACTACATCGGGACGTTCCTGGCTCAAGCGGTCACGGTTGGTACTGATCGACAGGTGGACGATTTCGCCGGTGACGTTGGCTGTGACGTAAAAGCCCTGGGTGACGTTGCGGTATTCAGTCTGGCTGCGCAGGTCGCCGTAGGAGTCGCTCTGGGTGCTGGTCAGCGGTACGCTCTGGCCGACCTGGATCAGCGCCGGCATGCCATCGGTGGCCTGGACTTGTTGAATTCCGCCGTCACGACTGGCGGTGCTACGGCTGATGATGCGAGTTTGGCCGGGCTTGGCGCCGTTGACTGAATAACCCTGATCGCCCTGTACGTTGTTGTCGTTGGTGTCGACGGTGATCAGCAGGCGCTTGGGTGCGGTGTCGAGTTGGCCGATCAGCGCTTTAAGTTCGTCGATCTTGCGTTGATCGGCATTGACTATTAACTGATTTCCGTAGGCGCTGACGTTGCCGTCCTTGCCGATGAAGTCTTGTGCCACGGGTAACATGTCGGCGCTGGTGTGGTAATTCAAAGGCACGATTTCGGTGGCTGCCATGACCGAAAAACTGCAGCTCACCAGCAGTGTGGTGAGCAGGGTGCGTAGGGACATATCCGTTATCTCCGCAATCAAAGGCTTGATATTGCCAGTTTGTCGGCCTGGGGTGGGGCAAGTTGAATCCTAGACAGCAAAACGCCCCGGCATCTGGGGGTGCAGGGGCGTTTTGTGATGCGATCGAAGCTTTTGTGGCGAGGGAGCTTGCTCCCGCTGGGCTGCGCAGCGGCCCTAAAATTTTCAGGGCCGCTTCGCGTCCCAGCGGGAGCAAGCTCCCTCGCCACAGGGATCAAACTTTAAGCCTTAAGCCTTAAGGCTTAAACCTCAGGCAGAATGGCGAACCATGTCCACATGCGGGATTCCGGCTTCGAGGAACTCCTCACTGACCATGCTGAAACCCAGGCGTTCATAGAACGCCGTGGCTTGCACCTGGGCGCTGAGCATTTGCTGCTTGAGCCCGCGTTCTTCGGCTTCACCGATCACGGCCTGCATCAGCGCGTCGCCGACTTTCAAGCCGCGCCAGTCCTTGAGGACCGACACCCGGCCGATGTGACCGTCCGGCAGCAGGCGTGCGGTGCCAATGGGGAAGTCGCCTTCGAATGCAAGGAAATGCACGGCCGTTGCATCGTCGGCGTCCCATTCCAGTTCAGGCGGTACGCATTGCTCGGCGACGAACACCGTTTCACGAATGCGCCGGATCTCGGCGTTGTCCTTTTGCCAGTCTGCGACACGTACGTGAATCTTATTCATCGGCGAACCCCAGGCTTCCTTGCTTGACCAGCTCGCAGAGCAGCCCGCGACCGTCTTCGTCGCTGAGCCAATCGCCAAGGTTGTCGACGTGCAGGGCGTCGGCGGCGCAGATCATCTTCAGCAGTTCGCGCAGTTTGCCCGGCAGATAACGACTCTGGCCGCTGGCGAACAACAGCAAGTCGTCATCGACTTCCGACCAGGCCAGGCGCGCGCTCGGGTTACGGATCAAGACGGCGCCTTGCTCCAGCGCACCCAGGACGTCGTCTTCTGCGAGGTCTTCAGGGCCGACCACCAGCTCTGGATAGCGCGGCTCGGTCATGAACTGGCCGAACCAGGTCAGCAGCAGGCGCTCGTCGCTCATGTGTTCGGCCAGCAGGCTTTTCAGGCGATCGAGGGCGTCGTGCTGGATCTGGTGCGGGTCGGCGGCCGGCAAGGCGTCGGCGTCGGTGTAGCGTTCTTCGTCCGGCAGGAACTGGCTGAGGAAGTCGGTGAAGTGAGTCAGCACTTCAGCGGCGCTCGGTGCGCGGAAGCCGACCGAGTAGGTCAGGCAGTCGTCGACGGCGACGCCGCAGTGGGCCAGGCGCGGCGGCAGGTACAGCATGTCGCCCGGCTCCAGGACCCATTCATCGGTCGCTTCGAAATCAGCGAGGATGCGCAAGTCGGCGTGTTGCAGCAGCGGGCTTTCGGAATCGCACATCTGGCCAATCTTCCAGTTGCGCTTGCCGTGGCCTTGCAGCAGGAAAACATCGTAGTTGTCGAAGTGCGGACCGACGCTGCCACCCGGTGCAGCAAAGCTGATCATCACATCGTCGATGCGCCAGCTTGGCAGGAAGCGGAAGTTTTCCAGCAGTTCACTGACTTCCGGTACGAACTGGTCGACCGCTTGAACCAGCAGGGTCCAGTCGCGCTCCGGCAACTTGCTGAATTCGTCCTCGGCAAACGGGCCGCGACGCAATTCCCATGGACGCTCGCCGTTCTCGATGATCAGGCGCGATTCAACTTCTTCTTCCAGCGCCAGGCCGGCCAGTTCGTCGGCGTCGATCGGGCTTTCGAAATCAGGAATTGCCTGGCGGATCAGCAGTGGTTTTTTCTGCCAGTAATCGCGCAGGAATTCCCGTGCCGTGATGCCGCCCAGAAGTTGAAGAGGAGTGTCAGGATTCATGTGTAACCTATTGAAAAAAAGCACTTTTCATACGGGAATAAAAACGCCCGGCGCGGCCGGGCGTCTTAAAGGGGTCCAGCGGTCGATCAGATGCGTTTGGCTTGCTCTACAGCGTTACCGATGTAGTTGGCCGGGGTGAGCAATTTCAGCTCGGCCTTCGCGGCGGCTGGCATGTCCAGGCCGTCGATGAAAGTCTGCAGCGCTTGCGGGCTGATGCCCTTGCCGCGGGTCAATTCTTTCAGCTTTTCGTACGGGTTTTCGATGTTGTAGCGACGCATCACGGTCTGGATCGGCTCGGCCAATACTTCCCAGCACGCGTCCAGGTCAGCGGCAATCTTCTGCTCGTTGAGCTCCAGTTTGCTGATGCCCTTGAGGCTGGCTTCGTACGCGATCACGCTGTGGGCGAAGCCGACACCGAGGTTGCGCAGTACGGTGGAGTCGGTCAGGTCGCGCTGCCAGCGGGAGATCGGCAGTTTGCTCGCCAGGTGCTGGAATAGTGCGTTGGCGATGCCCAGGTTGCCTTCGGAGTTTTCGAAGTCGATCGGGTTGACCTTGTGCGGCATGGTCGACGAACCGATTTCGCCAGCGATGGTGCGCTGTTTGAAATAACCCAGGGAGATGTAGCCCCAGATGTCGCGGTCGAAGTCGATCAGGATGGTGTTGAAGCGCGCGATCGCGTCGAACAGCTCGGCGATGTAGTCGTGCGGTTCGATCTGCGTGGTGTACGGGTTGAAGCCCAGGCCCAGCTCGTCTTCGATGAAGGCGCGGGCGTTGGCTTCCCAGTCGATCTCGGGGTAGGCCGACAGGTGAGCGTTGTAGTTGCCGACAGCGCCGTTGATCTTGCCCAGCAGTGGCACGGCAGCGACTTGAGCGATCTGGCGCTCCAGACGGTAGACCACGTTGGCCAGTTCTTTGCCCAGGGTAGTCGGCGAGGCCGGTTGACCGTGGGTGCGCGACAGCATCGGCACGTCGGCGAAGCGGATGGCCAGCTCGCGGATGGCGTTGGCGGTCTGGCGCATCAGCGGCAGCATCACGTCATCACGGCCTTCGCGCAGCATCAGGGCGTGGGACAGGTTGTTGATGTCCTCGCTGGTGCAGGCAAAGTGGATGAATTCGCTGACCTTGGCCAATTCCGGCAGTTTGGCCGCTTGCTCTTTGAGCAGGTATTCGATGGCTTTGACGTCGTGGTTGGTGGTGCGCTCGATCTCTTTGACGCGCTCGGCGTGTTCCAGAGAGAAATTTTCCGCCAGGGCATTCAATACAGCGTTGGCTTCGGCGGAGAACGCCGGCACTTCGCTGATGGCAGGGTGAGCGGCCAGGCGCTGGAGCCAGCGCACTTCAACCAGAACGCGGGCACGGATCAGGCCGTACTCGCTGAAAATTGGGCGCAGGGCCTGGGTTTTGCCGGCGTAGCGGCCGTCAACAGGGGAAACCGCAGTGAGCGAAGAAAGCTGCATGGGGTGTTCTCGGACAGTCGGGCAACGAAATGGGGCGCGTATCATACATGAAAAAATCCGCCGGTCCGTCGCCAACTGACCGGCGTATTACGCGTATTGCTAGGTTCGGTTCCGTCGATGCGAGTTATTCGTTACGCATCAATGGGTAAAGTTCTTTGAGCAATTTGCGACGGCTGATCACCAGTTGCCAGCGATGCCCGCCCAATTGCCGCCACAGGCGTGCCGAACGAATGCCGGCCAACAACAAGGCGCGGATTTTCGAGGCATTGCTCGGTTGCTGCAGGTTGCGCATGTCGCCATGCACCTGGATGCGTTGGCGCAGGGTGCTCAAGGTGTCCTGATACAGCGCGCCGCAGGCGGCGATCACGTTTTCGTGGGCCGGGCCGAAGTGTTCGACCTGGGATTGAATTTGCGGCAGGCGCTTGCCGATCACATCCAGCATGTCACTGCGCTTGGCCAGCTGCCGCTCAAGACCGAGCATGGCCAGCGCATAGCGCAACGGCTCGCGTTGCAGGGCGCTCGGGTCGCGTTCGAGGGCGCCGATCAGCGCGCGATAGCCTTCGCGCAGATTGAGGTCGTCGCCCCCGTAGACTTCCAGGGTGTCCTTGGGGTCGCGGATCAACAGGCTGCCGAGCATGCAGGTCAGGCCGGCTTCGCTGGTCTGTCCGGTCTTGGCGATCTTGTCTACCAGTACGGCGGCGAGAAATACGCCGCCCAGCGCCGTCAGTTGTTCCTGGGTGGGAGTCATTGCTGCTCGCCTTCAAGAGCGCCTTTGCTGGTCCATGGCTCTGCTACTTCAATGACGCCGCCGCCGAGGCAGATTTCGCCGTCGTAGAACACCACCGATTGGCCTGGAGTGACCGCGCGCTGCGGGTCATCGAAGTTCGCGCGATAGCCGTCGGCAGTCTTTTCCAGGGTGCAAGGCTGGTCGCTCTGGCGATAGCGCACCTTGGCGGTCAGCTTGCGCGGCTGGCTCAGGTCGATCGGGTTGACCCAATAGATGTCCGAGGCGAGCAGGGCGCGGGAGAACAGCCACGGGTGATCGTTGCCCTGGCCGACGATCAGCTCGTTGTGCTCCAGGTCTTTGACCAGCACGTACCACGGCTCGTCACTGGCGTCTTTCAAGCCGCCAATGCCCAGGCCCTGGCGCTGGCCGATGGTGTGGTACATCAGGCCGTGGTGACGGCCGATGATTTCGCCTTCGGTGGTCTTGATCTCGCCTGGTTGAGCTGGCAGGTATTGCTTGAGGAAATCGCTGAACCGGCGCTCGCCGATGAAGCAGATCCCGGTGGAGTCTTTCTTCTTCGCGGTTGCCAGCTGGTATTTCTCGGCAATCGCCCGCACTTGTGGTTTTTCCAGTTCGCCGACCGGGAACAGGGTCTTGGCGATCTGTTCGCCACCGACGGCGTGCAGGAAATAGCTCTGGTCCTTGTTCGGGTCCAGGCCTTTGAGCAATTCGGTGCGGCCATCGATGTCGCGGCGACGCACGTAGTGACCGGTGGCGATCAGGTCGGCGCCCAGCATCATGGCGTAGTCGAGGAACGCCTTGAACTTGATTTCGCGGTTGCACAGGATGTCCGGATTCGGCGTGCGACCGGCCTTGTATTCGGCCAGGAAATGCTCGAACACGTTGTCCCAGTACTCCGCCGCGAAGTTGGCGGTGTGCAGCTTGATGCCGATTTTGTCGCACACGGCCTGGGCGTCCGCCAGGTCATCCATGGCGGTGCAGTATTCCGTTCCATCGTCTTCTTCCCAGTTCTTCATGAACAGGCCTTCCACCTCATAACCCTGCTCGATCAGCAGGAGGGCGGAAACGGAAGAGTCCACGCCGCCGGACATGCCGACAATGACGCGCTTCTTTTTTGTGTCAGAAGGGGCTGGATCACGCATAGGGATTCAATGAGTGTCTTGAAAAAGGACGCGATTCTAGCAGGCTCAGGCCCGCAAGGCTAAAGAGAAGGACGGATCAATTCGAGGCTGAAGTGTTGGCCGCCCAGATAGTCGTCGATGCAGCGGATGATCAGTTCGCTGCGCCAGTTATCGCGCTGCTCGATTAATTCGTCGCGGGTCAACCACTTGGCACCGACGATGCCGTCGTCCAATTGATAATCCGGGTGGTGTTTCAGTGGTTTGGCGATGAAGCAGACCCGTTGGTAAGTCACGCCGTTACTCGGGGCGGTGTAGAGGTAAATGCCCAGCACGCCGGTCGGTTCGACGTCCCAGCCGGTTTCCTCGAGAGTTTCGCGCACGGCGGCTTCGGTCAGGGTTTCGTTCGGGTCGAGGTGGCCGGCCGGTTGATTGAGTACGACGCGACCGTGCTTGAGTTCCTCGACCATCAGGAAGCGGCCGTTGTCTTCGACGATGGTGGCGACGGTGATGTGGGGTTGCCAGGTCATGAAGCTTCCTCGATGTTGAATGCTGGAGCACAGTCCCTGTGGGAGCTGGCTTGCCAGCGATAGCGGTGGGTCAGTCAATGTTGATGTCGAATGATAAATCGTCATCGCTGGCAAGCCAGCTCCCTCAGGTTTTTGTGCCAATCATTAAGTACCGAAAACACAAACCCCGGCACAGGGCCGGGGTTTGTGGTACCTCCTTGCAGCCTTACACCAGCGCAGCAATCGCCGCGTTGAGTGTGGCGCTTGGACGCATGGCCTTGCTGATCAGCTCGGCGCTGGCGTGGTAGTAGCCGCCAATGTCCACTGGCTTGCCCTGAACGGCGTTGAGCTCGGCAACGATGGTTGCCTCGTTCTCGGTCAGGGTCTTGGCCAGCGTCGCGAACTGCGCTTGCAGTGCAGTGTCTTCGGTCTGGGCAGCCAGGGCTTGAGCCCAGTACAGCGCCAGGTAGAAGTGGCTGCCGCGGTTGTCGATGTTGCCGACTTTGCGCGATGGCGACTTGTTGTTGTCCAGGAACTGGCCGGTGGCCTGGTCCAGGGTCTTGGCCAGAACCAGCGCCTTTGGATTGTTGTAGGTCACGCCCAGGTGTTCCAGGGATGCGGCCAATGCCAGGAACTCACCCAGCGAATCCCAGCGCAGGAAGTTTTCTTCCAGCAGCTGCTGAACATGCTTCGGCGCCGAACCTCCGGCGCCGGTTTCGAACAGGCCACCGCCGTTCATCAGCGGCACGATCGACAGCATCTTGGCGCTGGTGCCCAGTTCCATGATCGGGAACAGGTCGGTCAGGTAGTCGCGCAGTACGTTGCCGGTCACCGA